>JADLDF010000323.1 GCA_020846815.1 Gammaproteobacteria bacterium
AACGTCGCGATCACCGGCGCCGCCGGCCAGATCGGTTACGCCCTCGCCTTCCGTGTCGCCTCCGGCGCGCTGCTCGGCCCCGACCAGCCCGTCAACCTGCACCTGCTCGAGATCACGCCGGCGCTGCCCGGCCTGCAGGGCGTGGTCATGGAGCTCAACGACTGCGCGTTCCCGACGCTGAACAAAGTCGTCGCCACCGACGACGCGCGCGTCGCATTCAAGGACTGTCACGCCGCGCTGCTGGTCGGCGCGCGCCCACGCGGCCCCGGCATGGAGCGCAAGGACCTGCTGCTCGCCAACGCGCAGATCTTCTCCGCCCAGGGCAAGGCACTGAACGACGTCGCCAGCCGCGATGTGCGCGTGCTGGTCGTCGGCAACCCGGCGAACACCAATTCGCTGATCGCGATGAAGAACGCTCCGTCGCTGAAACCGACGTGCTTCACCGCGATGACCCGTCTCGACCACAACCGCGCATTGTCGCAGCTCGCCGAAAAGACCGGCGCGCACCCCAACGACATCCGCAAGATGATCATCTGGGGCAACCACTCGGCCACCCAGTACCCGGACATCAACCATGCGACGGTGAAGGGCCAGGCCGCGAAGTCGCTGGTCGACCAGACGTGGATCGAGAAGGATTTCATCCCGACCGTGCAGCAGCGCGGTGCCGCGATCATCAAGGCGCGTGGCGCCTCATCGGCCGCCTCTGCAGCATCCGCGGCAATCGACCACGTGCGCGACTGGTTTGCCGGCTCGCCTGCGGGCGACTGGCTGTCGATGGGCATCCCCTCGGACGGCAGCTACGGCATCCCCGAAGGCGTGATCTACAGCTACCCGGTCACGATCAAGGGCGGCAGGTACGAGATCGTCCAGGGCCTCGCAATCGACGACTTCAGCCGCGCACGCATGACGGCGACGCATCAGGAGCTGCTCGAGGAGCGCGACGGCGTCAAGGATCTGCTCGGCTGACACACGGCCCCGAGGCGCGGACCTGTCACGGGCCGCGCTTCGGCAGCCGGACGCGGCGTGCAGACGCCGATGCCGGCAACGCCACGAAAAAAGCCCGCATCAGTGGGTTTTTTTGGCCCCGTCCCTCCTGCGCCGGCCCGACTCGCGCAACGTAATTTCACTTCGCCGCAGATCTTCCCTTGGGGGCCGATCACCCCATGCACGCCCGTTCACAAATTCGCTCAACCCCTATTGCGTTTGCGAGTAATTCGTATTTAGGATCTGCCTGCCATGTACGTCTGCGTCTGCCACGGCATCACCGATCGGCGCCTCAAAGAGGCGGTGCGCGAAGGTGCGTCCTCGTTCGAGGAGCTGCAGGCACACACCGGCGTCTCCACCTGCTGCGGTGCCTGCGAGTCCACCGCTCGAGCGATCGTCGACGAGAACTGTCCGTCGCGCTGCGAGGTCACCGAGGTCGCCTGAGCCTGCATTACAATCGGCGGGATTCACCCGACCGAGGCATGCAGTCATGAAAGGCGACTCGACGATCGTCACGCACCTGAACAAGGTGCTGAAGAACGAACTCACGGCGATCAACCAGTATTTCCTGCACTCGCGCATGCTGCGCCACTGGGGTCTCGAGAACCTCGGCAAGTACGAGTACAAGGAATCGATCGACGAGATGAAGCACGCCGATCGGGTGATCGAGCGCATCCTCTTCCTCGAAGGCCTGCCCAACCTGCAGGACCTCGGCAAGCTGCTGATCGGCGAGGCGGTCGAGGAGATCCTGCAGTGCGACCTGAAGCTCGAGCTGCAGAACCATGCCGACCTCAAGGCCGGCATCGCCGACTGCGAACGTCTCGGCGACTACGTCACCCGCGAGCTGCTGGCATCGATCCTCGAGTCCGAGGAAGAGCACATCGACTTCCTCGAGACGCAGCTCGAGCTGATCGGCCGCGTCGGCCTCCAGAACTACAGCCAGTCGCAGATGAAGCCGAAGGAGTCCTGAGCGACCTGCGCTTCACGCGTGCACCGCAAGCTCGCTGCTTGCGGCATCCCGTCCAGTTCCAGCCACGCGGCACGCCAGCAGCGTGCCGCGTGGTCCCTCGACACGCTCACCAGAACAGCTTGCCCACCACGTCCAGCACCTCGCCCGAGCGCAGGTCGACGAGCAGCGCATCGTCGCCGACCCGCACCCAGCCGGCCGCATACGGCGGGTCGTAGAGCCCATAGCGCCAGTAGTCGGCGAGGTGCCAGCGGCGCTCGACGTAGTACACCGAAGGCAGCCACTGGCCGCGTGCCCAGTAGCGCGGCGCGTAGCCGCGCGGCAGGACGTAGATGCCGAGAGAAAAGCGCTCACGCGCATACCAGCGACCACGGTCGTAACGCCAGCGATCGGCGCGATACTGCTCGTACCAGTTGCGCGAGTAGCGCCACTCGCGACCTCGTTCGTCGCGCCAGCCGTGCGCCGGGGCGCGACCACGGTCACTGTCGCGATGGCGGTCGCGGTCGTCCGGCCGGGTGCTCCACGCCTGGCGCGGCTGGGGCTGCGGCCGCGCGTCGCCGCGGCCGTCGCGCCGGTCGTCGCGACGATCGATCCGCATGGGGCTGCCCGCCCCGTCGTTGCGCGGCCCAGCCGGCCGCATCTCCGGACGCGGCGCGGGCGCAGCCGCCGGAGCCCGGCCAGGCGCCGCGCCGCGCGGCGGCGCATCGGGACGATCGGCTGCGGGCTGCCGCTCGATCCGCCCGCCCGGCGGGATGTAGGCACCCGCCAGGGCGACCGTACCCGACAGCGCCAGCCCGAGGGCTGCGAGGGTGGATGTCGTGCGCTTCATCTGGAACCTCCTGGGTGTCGCCACCCGTCACGATTCCAGCTTCGCGCCATCTGCCTGTAGCCAGGCTGAACGGATGCTACGCGAGGCGATCCGGCGCGTTTGCGCTTGCGTTCAGGCGAGATTCAGGCGCTGGGCGACGCGCAGCGCGTCACACCCGCTCGGATGAACGGTCGATCGACTCGGGCGGGATGCACTGGTCTGCGGATCGACCGTCGAACCCAGCGCCGGCGCAGTCAGCACCGCGAGGCAGGGCCTTCGGCAGACTAACGGAGGATCGATTCATGCAACTGCAGCTCGCAACGCGGGCCTCACCGCAGAACCGTCTCATCGGCCTGGTCGCTGCGATCACCGGCCGCGGCGCATTCCACGCCGTGCCCGCCGAGACGGCGTTCATCTTCGACGGCAGCGGTGACGCCTCGGCGCCGGTCTACTTCCAGCAGCAGGCCTACAGCGGATTCCATTGCGACGGCGGTGGCCCGACGAGCTTCGCGATCACCGAGGGCTACTCGTTCTCGAGCAACGTCGACTACAGCCCGGGCCTGGTCCGCGACGGGTCCACGCAGAGCAACCAGGGCGCGACGATGTACGTCAACTCGTACACCGTCTAGAGCGGCTTCATGGCCGCGCGCAACTACGCGAGCTTCACGGTCGTGAACGCGCAGGCCGACGACGGCTACTACACCGTCGCGGGTTCGGGCTCGCGCACCTCGATCCAGTTCGGCTCGCTGTCGGACCTCGTCGCGCGGGCCGTGTACAGCTGGAACGTGACCGGCACGGAAAGCTCGCCGGTCGGCGTCGCCACCAGTCGTCTCGATTTCATCGCCCGCCAGAATGTCGGCGGCAGCTGGTTCGACCTGTTCAGCGACGGTGTCGAGTCCTTCGGCCCCGGGTTCTACTCGTACTCGATCCTCGGCCTCGACTACACGCAGCCCATCGACCTGCTGTACTGGTCGAGCGCCTATGCGCACGTCGGGCTCGGCGGTGCGCCACAGGGCGCCACGTTCTCGTCGACCGCGAACTACGCCAGCACCTATGAACTGGTGGGTGTGGAGCTGTACAGCGCGGCCGACGAGTTGATCACGGGCTGGACCCTGACCGACCTCAGCACCAATACGACCGTCTTCGACAGCGCCGGCCGGATCACGCCGATTGATGCCGGCCCGGATGTCCCGCCGAACAGTCCGCCCACTTCGGTTCCGGAGCCCGGGACGCTGGCACTTCTGGCGCTCGGCCTCATCGGCCTGGGGACCCTGCGCCGTCGCGGCGGCGACCGGCTCCGCGCCAGCGGCTGATCGATCGGTCACGCGGACGGGCCGCAAGGCGCGCGGCCCGTCCGTGATCCCACGGGCCTGCGATCCACCGGTCCGCGCAGCCCGCGCTCCGCAGTCGGCACCCTTCCGGTTCCCGGCCGGAGCCTGCGCGCCGCGAGGCAGCGTGCCGTTGCGACGTCGCAGTAGCGGCGCGGCACCTGACGTTGCACGGCGCCGGCGTCTATAGTGGACAGATCGCTCGCTGCAACGGGATCTACCCATGATCCGCGCCCTCGTGATCCTCGCCCTGATCGGCGCCGCGGCCTGGGCCGTGACGCAGCCCGGCGGCGTCATCGCACTGCTGTTCGTCGCGGCCGTGCTCTACCTCGCCTACCGGCGGCTGAGCCTGCTCGCCTACACCGCGACCTTCTTCATGCTGCTCGCCGCCTATACCGTCTTCGGCGCACCAGCCGGCGTCTGGAAGGGCTTCCTCTGGCTGATGTTCGCGGGCCTCGCCTTCCTCAACATCCGCCCGCTCCGCAAGGCGCTGATCAGCCGCCCGTTCATGAAAGCCTACCGCCGCCTGCTGCCGACCATGTCGCAGACCGAGCGCGAGGCCCTCGAAGCCGGCACCGTCTGGTGGGACGGCGAGCTGTTCACCGGCAAGCCCGACTGGTCGAAGCTGCTGTCGGCGAAGGCGCCGCGCCTCACCGCCGAGGAACAGGCCTTCCTCGACGGCCCCTGCGAACAGCTCTGCCGGATGATCGACGACTTCGACATCACGCACCGCCGCGGCGACCTGCCCAGAGAAGTCTGGGACTTCCTGAAGTCGAAGGGCTTCTTCGCGATGATCATCCAGAAGAAGTACGGCGGCCTCGAGTTCTCCGCCTACGCGCACTCCTGCGTGCTGACCAAGCTCGCCGGCCGCAGCGCCACCGTCTCCTCCACCGTCGCCGTACCGAACTCGCTCGGCCCCGCCGAGCTGCTGCAGCACTACGGCACCGAGGAGCAGAAGGACCATTACCTGCCACGCCTCGCACGCGGCGAGGAGGTCCCCTGCTTCGCGCTCACCGGCCCGCGCGCCGGCTCCGATGCTGCCTCGCTGCCCGACACCGGCGTCGTCTGCAAGGGCCAGTGGCAGGGTCGCGAGATCACCGGCGTGCGCCTGAACTTCAACAAGCGCTACATCACGCTCGCACCCGTCGCCACGGTGATCGGCCTCGCGTTCCGCATGTTCGATCCCGACGGGCTGCTCGGCGAGCGAGTCGACCTCGGCATCACCTGCGCGCTGATTCCGCGCGACACCGCCGGCGTCGGCATCGGCCGCCGCCACTTCCCGCTGAACGTGCCGTTCCAGAACGGGCCCATCCAGGGCAAGGACGTGTTCGTGCCGCTCGACTTCATCATCGGTGGTCCGGAGATGATCGGTCAGGGCTGGCGCATGCTGGTCGAGCAGCTCTCGGTCGGCCGCTGCATCTCGCTGCCCTCGAACGGCACGGGCGGCGCCAAGGCCGCGGTGTTCGCCACCGGCGCGTACGCGCGCATCCGCCGCCAGTTCAACATGCCGGTCGGCAAGTTCGAGGGCGTCGAGAGCGTGATCGCGCGCATGGTCGGCCTCACCTACACCATGGACGCGGCGCGCTCGGTCACCGCCGGCGCGATCGACGGCGGCGAGAAGCCCTCCGTGCCTTCGGCGATGCTCAAGTATCACGTCACCGAGATGAGTCGCGTCGTCGCCAACGACGCGATGGACGTGCAGGGCGGCAAGGGCATCTGCCTGGGGCCCCGCAACTACCTCGGCCGCGGCTACCAGGCCGTGCCGGTCGCGATCACCGTCGAGGGCGCGAACATCCTGACGCGCAGCCTCATCATCTTCGGCCAGGGCGC
>JADLDF010000324.1 GCA_020846815.1 Gammaproteobacteria bacterium
CGGCAGCTCGGTGCGCTCCGCGACGTAGCGCAGCAGGAACGCGACACCGAAGAACAGCACGACGACACCGACTCTCACCAGCGTGTTGCCGCCCGTGAACCAGTCGCGGATCGCGCGCACGAAGCGCGGCTCGTAGGGATCCGCTGGCGCGGCCGCGCCGACCGTCGGGTCGGCGCTCGCCCATCCGCTGGAGCGTGGCGCGGCGGCCGCCGGCACCGAGAGCGCTGCCTCCGGCGACTCCTCCTGCGACCGCATTCCCTGATCGGCCAGGGCCGCCGGCGCCGGCTTGTCCGCCTCCGTCCGCTCCGCCGTCGCCGCTGCAGGCTCGAGCGTCGGCGTCGCGGGCACCGCGACCGGCATTGCCGCGGCCGCTTGCCCGGGCGAAGACGAGACGGACGCGGCCGGCGCACCCTCGCGCGCCGCGCGCTCGTGCCAGCGGACGAGCTCGACTTCGCGCTCGGCGAGACCGCGCTCGAGCGAATCGATGCGCTGCGCCAGCGCCCGGAGCTGCTGCGCGCCCCAGAGCGCGAGCAGTGCGCCGGCCACGCCGAGCAGCCAGCCACCAGCCGCGCCGAGCATGCTGCCGACCACGATCACGGCGATGACCGCCAGCACCTGTTTCATGCCGTCACCATCGATTTGCCGAGAGGCTTCGGATCAGTTTCTGCAAAGCTGCCTGTGCAGGATGCGGCAACGAGGAAAGGCAGCGCAGGTGCGGCCGGAAAAAGCGACGCCTCCGCGAAGGAGGCGTCGGGTTGGAGATGCGATCTTCGGCGGGGCTGAGGCATGGATTCCACACGCGGCCGGCATTGGTTTGCAGCCGATGCACGTATCTTTTGCTCCGCAGGCATCCTCGCCGTTCCGATTTCACCCGGGCAAGCCCACGCATGATGCTTTTCCGGCCATTTCCCATGTGATGAAAAGGTCTCTGGGCGCCTCCCCACCGTGCTCCCTACGGGTACGACTTCACCACCAGCCCCGGAGATCTAAACATCCCATACGATGTCACATAGCATTGATCCATGCGAGTGGTGCTGGATACCTCGGTCGTGGCCGCCGGCCTCCGGAGCCAGCTGGGCGCGAGCAACCTGATCCTGATGGCCGTAGCCGAAGGCCGATTTCAGCCCTTGGTGTCGACGGCGATGTTTCTCGAATACGCGGCCGTCCTCACGAGCGCCGAGCAGCGGCTGGCGACCGGCATGAGCGAAGACGATGTGCAGGGTTTCCTGGCCGCACTAGCCAGCGCCGCCCAGCCGGTCGAGATCAGCTTCAGCTGGCGTCCGCAGCTGCGCGACCCCTCTGACGAATCGATTCTGGAAGCTGCGGTGAACGGCCAGGCAGTCGCGATCGTCACGCACAACGTGAGGGATTTCGATCCTGGGGCCTCGCGGTTCGACATCCGGGTGCTGACACCCAGAGGTTTCTTGAAGGAGATTCGCAAGCCATGAGCAAGAGCACTTACCCTCTGAAGCTGCCCAACTCGATCAAGGAAGCGGCAGCCGATCTCGCCCGAGCCGATGGTGTTTCGCTCAACCAGTTCATCGCCGCAGCGGTGGCGGAAAAGGTTGGCGTGCTGCGCACGGCAAACGAATTCCTGAAGCAACGGGCCGGCGAGGCCACGCCGCAAGACCTCGTACGCTACCTGCGTGCAGCACCGAAGGTGCCGCCGGTCGAGGGCGACGCCATCGGCTGACGGCGGCCCGCATTCAACCCGGGTTGCGGCTGGCTAGACCACCAGGCGCTGCGCGTGGAACGCCAGGTGCTCGGCGATGAAGGTCTGGATGAAGTAGTAGCCGTGGTCGTAGCCGTCACGGGCGTGGTACTCGACCGGCTGCCCTGCCTGTTCGGCGGCGGCCAGGAACAGCTCGGGCCTGAGCTGCGCGGCGAGGAAGCTGTCGGCCGCGCCCTGGTCGATGCGGATGGTGTCGCGACGCGGCCGGCGCGCGACCAGCTCGGTCGCGTCGTGCTCGCGCCAGGCGGCGCGATCCTCGCCGAGATAGCCGGCGAAGGCCTTCTGCCCCCAGGGAACCTGGCTCGGCGCGACGATCGGCGCGAACGCCGACACGGAGCGATAGCGCTCCGGATGCCGCAGCCCCAGCGTCAGCGCGCCGTGGCCGCCCATGGAATGTCCCATGATTCCCTGACGGGACGGCTCGGCCGGGAATCGCGCCACGATCAGCTCGGGCAGCTCGGCCGTGATCCAGCTGTAGGTACGGTAGTGCGCCGACCAGGGCGCGACGGTCGCATCGACGTAGAAGCCCGCCGCGATGCCGAAGTCCCAGGCCGCGTCGTCACCGGGCAGCCGCAGGCGGGGACTGGTGTCCGGCGCCACGAGCATGAGGCCGTGCTGCGCCGCGAAGCGCTGCGCACCGGCCTTGATCGGGAACGTCTCCTCCGTGCAGGTCAGGCCCGAGAGGTACCAGAGTACCGGCACGCGCCCGGCCGCGGCCTGCGGTGGCCGGTAGACCGAGAAGCGCATCTCGGCGCCGCAGCTGCGCGACTCGTGGGCATAGAAACCCTGCGTGCCGCCGAAGCAGGCATGCTCACCGATCGTGCGTATGGTCATGAAGAAAAAAATAGATCGGATTTTAAATCCGATCTATTTTTTTTCTCCGAACGTCACGACGCTGCGGATCGACTCGCCGGCGTGCATCAAATCGAAGGCATCGTTGATCTTCTCGAGCGGCATCACGTGGGTGATCAGCGGGTCGATCTCGATCCTGCCGTTCATGTACCAGTCGACGATCTTCGGCACATCGGTGCGGCCGCGCGCACCGCCGAAGGCCGTGCCTTTCCAGACGCGGCCCGTCACGAGCTGGAACGGCCGCGTGCGGATCTCCTGCCCCGCACCGGCGACGCCGATGATGATCGACTCGCCCCAGCCGCGGTGACAGCACTCGAGCGCCTGGCGCATGAGATCGACGTTGCCGACGCACTCGAAGCTGTAGTCCGCGCCGCCGCCCGTGAGCTCCACGAGATGCGGCACGAGCTCGCCCCGCACTTCCTTCGGGTTGACGAAGTGGGTCATGCCGAAGCGCTCGGCCAGCGCCTTGCGCTTCGGATTGATGTCGACGCCGACGATCATGCTGGCGCCGGCCATGCGCGCGCCCTGGATCACGTTCAGGCCGATGCCTCCGAGACCGAACACGACGACGTTCGCGCCCGGCTCCACCTTGGCGGTGTTGATCACCGCGCCGATGCCGGTGGTCACGCCGCAGCCGATATAACAAACTTTATCGAACGGCGCGTCCTCGCGAATCTTCGCCAGCGCGATTTCCGGCACCACGGTGTGGTTGGC
>JADLDF010000325.1 GCA_020846815.1 Gammaproteobacteria bacterium
GAACGGTGGCTTCATTCGGCTGGCTTCATTTCAGGTCTGCAGAAAACGAAAGACCCATCCCGGTGACCGGTGAGGGCCGGTGGCCGGAGATGGGTCCTGGGTGACTGAACCTGGCTGTGCTAGACCTGGCTGGTCTGGCGGCTCGCGGTCCTGCGAGCGTCCACGGCGCCCAACGCCCTCTCCTTCAGGAGCGGCGCCACCAAAGATGCAGGATGGTCGGGGCTGGGCGATTCATCGCGCCGACTATCGCCGCTCGCGGGGCCGGTCGTCAAGCAAGCCTCTCTGGCGGACCGCCCGTAACCGCAGGGCGACCGCCGGCGCTGGGCCTCCGTGGGATCGCGTACCGACCCCCGTCGCGGCATGTGGGAACAATCGATGCTAGTCGACGACCAAGAACGTGCCTGCGCGTCAGGCCCGTTCTTCGAAGTAATAGCCGGCGCCGTAGACCGAATGGATGAACTCGCGCTGCGGCGCGACCTCGGCGAGCTTGCGGCGCAGCTTCTTGATGTGGCTGTCGACGGTGCGATCGGCCACCACGCGCTCGTCGCGGTACATCGCGTCCATGAGCTGGTCGCGGGAGTAGATCCGCCCGGGCTGGCGGAACAGCACCGACAGCAACTTGAACTCGACGGCCGTGAGCTCGAGCGGCTGCCCGTCGAGCGTGGCGCGCCAGCCCTGCTCGTCGAGCACCAGTCCGCCGGCCGTGGGGACCGGGGCCGGGCCCTGGCGGGTACGCCGCAGCACGACGGCGACCCGCGCCACGACCTCGCGTGGGCTGAACGGCTTGCAGATGTAGTCGTCGGCGCCGAGCTCGAGGCCGAGCAGTCGGTCGATCTCGTCGACGCGCGCGGTGAGCATGATGATCGCGGCCGTCGAGAACGTGCGCAGCGCCTTGCAGACCTCGAGACCGTTGCGGCCGGGCAGCATCAGGTCGAGCAGCACCAGATCCACCGGATGGCTGCGCACCCAGGCCTCGACCTCGTCGCCGCGTGCGAGACGATGGGTGCGGTATCCCTGCGCGCGCAGGTAGTCGACCAGCACGTCGGCGATCTTGTCCTCGTCCTCGACCACCAGGATGTCGGCGGGCGTCGTGGCCATGATCTCAGGGCTCCGTGACGGAGCGTGGCAGCCAGACGCTCCAGCGCAGCCCGCCGAGGCTGCTGCGGCCCGGCGTCATGCGGCCGCCATGACCCTCGACGATCGCCTTGACGATCGCGAGCCCCAGGCCGCTGCCGCCGCTGGCGCGCGACCGCGAGGCATCGACGCGGAACAGACGCTCGGTGAGCCTGGCCAGGTCGGCATCGTCCACGCCCGGCGGAGAATCCTCCCAGTCGATGCGGGCCATGTCGCCATCGCCGCGCACGGCGATGGCCAGGCGCGCGGGCGCTTCGCTGTAGCGCAGCGTGTTCTGCAGCAGATTGCCGAAGACCTGCGCCAGACGATCCGCATCGGCGTCGACGACGACCGAGGCATCGAGCCCGGTCTCCACCTGCAGGCCACGTTCGGCGATCGCACCGCGTGCTGCGGCCAGCACGTCCCCGATCACGACCGCGATCGCGACGGGTTCCTTGCGATAAGTCAGCGCACCGAGGTCCGACAGCGACAGCAGGCGCAGATCCTCGACCAGGCGCGTGAGCCGCTGCACCTCCTGGGCCACCGAGTCCACACTCGAGCGGGTCAGAGGCCGCACGCCGTCCTGCACGGCCTCGATCTCGGCACGCAGGCTGGTCAAGGGCGTGCGCAGCTCGTGTGCGATATCCGCGATCCACTGCTGCCGTCCGCGCTGCGCAGCCTCGAGCGCCTGTGCGAGATGGTTGAAGTCGCCCGCGAGCCGCGCGATCTCGTCGTGGCCGTGCGCCGGAATGCGCACGGCGTAGTCGCCACGCGCCAGTGCCGTGGCGCCCTGGCCGAGTGCGCGCAGGCGGCGCGTCAGCCAGCGCGAGATCAGCGCCGCGTTCATCAGCACCGCGGCGAACATGCCCAGCGCGATCACGCCGAAGCGCCGCGACTGCTGCGCCGCCGTGATGGACTCCAGCGACTGCACCAGGCGCAGACGCGGCACATATCCCAGATAGCCAACAGTCCGGCCATCGACCACGATCGGCAGCTTCACGGCACGCTCGAGATCACCGGCATCGCCGCCCGGGAAGGGAATCAGCATGGTCTGCGATGCATCGAGCAGCATCAGGCGCCAGTCGATGGTGATGGGCGGAGTATTGGCGGCACGATCACCGGCGACGTCGCCGCGCAGCTCACGGATTTGCGGTGGCGCGCGCTCGCCCTCTCTGCGCGCAGGCACGGGCACGCCGCCCGGCCCGGGCGCGGACAGGAGCTCGGCCTCGCGGGCACCGCGGTCACGGTCGCGATCGCGCTCCCGGTCGCGGCGCGGCATGCGCCAGCCCAGTGTCTGGCGCAGCAGTGTGACCCAGACCTCGCGATCGTCGGCGACCCAGCGCCAGTCGCCCTGCTGTCGGTAGCCGTCCGCGAGCTGCTCGATCATCGGCGTGAGCCGCGCCTGCTCGGCCTGGTTCACGTAGTCGACCAGGCCCTTGTCGAAGCTCCAGCTGTAGACGAGGTAGACCGCCATCACCAGCACCAGGTGGGCACCGGCGATGGCGAGGAACAGCTTGACACCCAGCGTGTCGAGCATGCGACGCAGCCGGGCTGCGCCGCCTTGCGAAACGGAGACTCCCATGGGACCCCAAGGCTACACTGCAAACTCGCAAGCATTGTGCACGCCGGCTTCCACAATGCTTCCACAGTCGCGGGCGAAGCTTCAGGCCAGGTCCGGCGCGATCGCCCTGCGAGCGGTTCGCCGGCCTGCCCCGAACGCCGACCGGATGTGCCACCCATGACCGAAAGCCTTTCCTCCCGCTTCCTCCCGCGACGTGGCCCGGCACGCTGGGTGGCGCTGCCGGCCCTCGCACTGGTGCTGGTCGCGCTCGCGTGGTTCGGCCTGGACCGCTATCGCGCGGCCAGGCAGACCGAAGGCGGCTACATCTATGCCAAGGTGGAGCGCGGCGACATCGAGGACCTGGTCACGGCGACCGGCTCGCTGCAGCCGCGCGACTACGTCGACGTGGGCGCACAGGTGTCCGGCCAGCTCGAGCGCATCGTCGTGA
>JADLDF010000326.1 GCA_020846815.1 Gammaproteobacteria bacterium
GCCGATCCGGCGGCGGATCTGAAGCGCGGCCGCCTGCTCTACATCCAGTGCCGTGCCTGCCACGAGCTCAAGGCCGACCAGCCGCACAAGGTCGGCCCGAACCTGCACGGCATCATGAACCGCAAGGCCGCCGCGGCCGACGGTTTTGCATATTCCCCGGCGCTCAAAGGGGCGACGCTCACCTGGGACCAGGCCACCTTCGACAGATGGCTCGAGAAGCCGAGCGCCGTGGTGCCGGGCAATGCCATGGCCTTCGCCGGCATCGCCAACCCGAAGGACCGGGCCGCGCTGATCGCCTACATCGCGGCCGAGTCGAAGTAGGCCCAGGCCCAGGCCGCCGCCGCGATCGCCAGTCCCACGACGGCGGCGATCGCGAGCAGCGCGGCTACCGGCACCGCCCAGAGCGCGAGCCGGCTCACCCGTTCCGTCCGCCGTGGCTGCTCCAGCCAGCGCTCTAGCAGCGCGTGGTTGCGCCGGTGCGCCTTGAACGCGGCATCGAACAGGTCGCCCGCGACCGGCACCGAGCCGAGCGTCGAATCTACGAAGACGTTGGCGATCATGCGCAGCTGCACGGCAGCGGGCGCGCCCATGCGCCGCGCGAGCAGGATGCCGTAGGCCGCGAACGCCGCGCCCAGCAGGTCGCCGATGCCGGGGAACAGGCCGAGCACGGCGTCGAGGCCGAAGCGCCAGTTCGTGCCGGGCACGCGGAACGCCTGATCGAAGATCCGCACCAGCGCGCGATGGCGCAGGAAGGTCTCGACGTGCTCACGCGGCAGGTACTGCGGTTTCGGCTCGTCCATGGCTGCTCGGCTTTCTGGGGTCGCGGCCTGCGAGGCGGCGGTGCGAGGCCGTGCTCAGCCTGCCGGCGCCGTTGTGCCGCTCGCCAGCGCGCGGATCTGCGCGTCGAGCAGCGGGTTGAAGCGCGCCGGATCCTCCATCATCAGGAAGTGGCCGAGGCCGCTGACCGTGATCGCACGGAAGGCCGGCACTTCGCGGCGGATCCGCGCCTCGTCGGTCGGCCCGAGCAGGTCAGCGTTGAGCGCGACGATCGGTATGGCCGCGGCGTTCATCGCGGTCACGGCGTCCCAGGCCACGAGCCCGCGCATCGCCGGGATCGCGACCGCCGGTGGCGCCTGCGACATGTCGTCGGCGATGCGGCGGCGCAGCGTGGGGTCCGCGTCCTTGGTGAAGAACGTCGTGTCGACGAAGCTGCGCGTGGTGCCGATGAAGTCCTTCTCGAACCCGGCCAGCATCCGCTCCATCTCGGCCCGGGGCGGCGGCTCGCCGGTCCACTGGAAGGTGTCCACACCGATCACGCCGACGACGCGCGGCCCGATGCGGCGCGCGGCCTCGACGGCCACGGGCCCGCCCATGGAGTGGCCGACCAGCACGACCTTCGGGTGCGCCTTCAGCGTCTCGACCACGGCCGCGACGTCGGCGCCAAAGGCGGCGATGCTCCAGTCGCTGCGGTTCGCGCCCGAGCCGCCGTGGCCGGCGAGATCGACCGTGGCCACGGTGTAGCGCTGCTTCAGGTCTGCGACCTGGGCCTGCCAGTAGTTCGAGTCGCAGGACCAGCCGTGGATCAGCACGACCAGCGGCTCGCCGCGGCCGTGGACGCGGTACTGGATGTGAACGCGGCCCGCGGGCGAGTCGACGATGCGCGGGCTGCCGTCGTTGACCACGGTGGCGGCGGGCGCCGGCATCGGCGGCGTGGCCTCCATGGCCCCGCGGGCGTCGGCAGCGGGCGGGGTGGGTGTCGCCGCAGGTTCGCGCGCGCAGGCCGCGACCAGCAGCGTCGCGAGTATCGCGGCGAGTGCAGTCGGGAGCGCGGATGCAAGGGCCGGCACGGGCGCGGACGGCAGGGCTCGGGCGGCACTCATGCTCAGGCCCCGATCAGGATCCAGTGGTAGCCGTCGGGCGCATCGAACGAGAACGCGAGCCTGCCGAACTCGTCCGCGGCGACGTCGCCGACGCGGCGCGCGCCTGCGGCGGCGACGCGGCGGTGCATCGCCTCGACGTCGGCCACGCGCCAGACATAGACGCTGTAACCGAGGCAGCCGGCGCGCGAGCGGGCGCGCAGATCGTCGATGCGCGCATTGCCGGCGAAGCGCACGCACTAGAGCTTGCCAGAGCGGCGCTCTGCCAGCGCGGGACCTGAGCGCGGGTCGTCGAAGTCGACCATGTGGAAGTCTTCGCCGGGCTCGAGGCCGAAGATCGTGTGCGAGCCGGTGTGTTCGCATACGGCGTGCGCTCGTCGAAGGTGCGCTGCAGGCCGAGCACCTGGTCGCAGAAGTCGAGCAGCTGCGGGTCCACCTGGCCGTAGGCCGGGCTCTCGTAGCCGAAGCGCTCGAAGAACACCTGGCGGTAGAGCGGCTGCAGAAGCACCATCTCGCGCACGCCGACTATTGTGTCGCGGAACGGGCGCGCGGCGCGCTCGCCGCTGACCCCGCCGATGACCGCGAGCTGCGGCTCGATCGATACCAGCGGTGCGCCGGACTCGCGCGCACGCCCCAGCGCGAGCCGATGCAGCGCAAGTTCGGCGCGAGGCCGAGGCCGTCGTTGAGAGGCCGTTCCCATTGCATGAGCCGGACCAGGCCATGGTCGGCCTGCTGATGGTGCAGGCGCACCGCGCGCAGCGCGGAGTCGATGCCATAGAGCCGGCGCGCCGCGGCCGCATCGAGCTCGCCGCGCTCGCCGGCGCGGCAGCCGAAGGCTTCGTAATAGGTGATGGACTCCGCGAGGTCGGGCACGCCGACGCAGACTTCGTGCAGGCCGCCGACGCAGCCAGGGTTGGGGGGGGGCATGAGCGCAAGTCTGCCATAGTCCTGACGAACATCTGAACCCACCGCAGTCGCCGTCGAACCTGCTCATCCACCAATGCGTCGGAACGCTGGTCCGGCATCGCCGGAATACGCAGTAGGAGCATGCTTATCGCGTTAATGTCGAGACCGTCGAGATCCTGAGGAGGTTTCACGCCGGGACATCAGTGCGTGGACGGCGAGGTCGTAGTCGATCCGCTCGCCGCCCCAGCAGCCCGCTCGCTGCGTGGGCTCGCTGCAGCTCCGCCACGGCGCCCGGAGGCGGATCGGGCAGGGCGCAGACGTTCCCGCGGGAATCGATGAATCGCAGCGCCCCGTCGTCGAGGATCTGGCGCTGCACCCCGCCCTCGTGCCCCGCGCGGTGGTGGAATCGGCACAAGGTGACGAGGTTGGAGAGCCGGGTTTCGTCGCCCTGGGCCCAGTGCCGCACATGGTGCGCATCGACGTAGCGTGTGTGCGGGCACCCGGGGAACCGGCAACCGCGATCCCGCGACTGCAGCGCCCGTCGCAACGCCGGTGGAACGCTGCGCGTCCTGCGCCCGACGTCCAGCGGCTGGCCGCGGCCGTTCTCGACGATCCTGACCACGCTCGAATCGCAGGCGAGCCGCCGCAACGTCTCGGCTGGAATCGCCGGCCCGTGCTCGAGCTCGCAGCACGACCCTGCCGATGCACCCTGCAGGGTCTCTGCATCGACGTGCACGACGATCTGATGCCGATCCCCGCCGTTCATCGCCGCCGGGCCGTGCGCGACAGCTCGGCCGCTTCGCAGGCGCGGCGAGAATGCCGCACCACTTTCTCGACATGAGATGCCGTTCCGTGCAGCGCGATGTCGAGCAGCATCGCCTCGGTTCCCACATCTGCGACGCGGGTCAGGGCGCGCACTTTCGAATACGACAACGCCCTGGGCGCCATGGCCGCGCGCACCCGCGGCAGGTCCTCGAGGGCATGCGCGACCCGTAGTTTCTCCCTCGCCGCACCCAGACCGAGGCCACACTTCCAGCTGAGCCAGTGCGCGCAGGAGCGCGTCGCGCCGTCGCTCCATCCGGCACGCCGGTCGAACTCCGCGATCAGCGACAGCCACTGCGCATTGGCCGCGTTCAGGTGTCCCGCGAGCTCCGTGATGCGCTCCGCGAGCACGCGCAACGGCAGCGACAGCGTCGCAGACGATGACTCGGGAAATTCGACTGCCGGCAACGCAAATCCACCATCCATCGCGGCCTCCTGAGAGAGCTCGTTCACATCGATGCAAACAAGAGCATCGCTCACTCGTGCGCTCCGACCAAACCAAGTCACTCTCTCGTTTGCCCAGGTTGGCACCGTAAATTCCCGCGGGAACGTTCGATGCGGGCACGCACCGGCAATCCCGGATCGAGGCTGGTGGCTAGCGCGCCGTCGAATGGCGAGCGTCGCGTAGGCAACTCCGAGAAGGCAGAATAGACCCATGCGGCTTGCCGGCGGGATGCTGATCGCCCTGATCCTGATGGCCTGCAGTGCTCCGCAGCAGCTCTCGTTCGCAGACGAGGCGCCCATTCGCGTGCTGTTCGTCGGCAACAGCCTGACCTATGTTGGAAGCCTGCCGGCCGTATTCGGTGCCCTGGCCTTTAGACACTCTGGGATCGGACTGTGTCCCGAGGTTACGCTCAGTCGGCGGCGAGCAGCTCGACTTCGCGGCCCTCGGCATCCAGGTCGCGGGCGCGGATCATGGTGTGCAGCAGGCGGGGCTGGTGGGCGGCGATCATGCTGGGGCTTTCAGTACCTTGCCGGGGTTCATGATGCCGTTCGGGTCGAGGACGCGCTTGACGGCGTGCATCAGCTCGAGCTCGACCGGCGGCGCGTAGCGCTCGAGCTCGTCGACCTTGAGGCGGCCGATGCCGTGCTCGGCGCTGAAGCTGCCGCCGAAGTCGCGCACGAGGTCGTGGATCGTGCGGCAGATCGTGTCCTGCTGGGCCTGCAGCACACCGGCGGCGGCGCCGCGGGCTTCGTTGATGTTGAAGTGCAGGTTGCCGTCGCCGACGTGGCCGTAGGCGACCAGCACGGCGCCGCGGGCGTGGGCCTCGACCCAGCGGCGGCCCCGTTCGATGAATTCGGGCAGGCGCGCGACCGGCACGGAGATGTCGTGCTTGAGGCTCGCGCCCTCGCGGGTCTGGGCCTCGGGGATGGACTCGCGCAGCCGCCAGAATGCCTGGCGTTCGCGCTCGCTCTGCGCGAGCACCGCGTCGGTCGCGAGGCCGGCCTCGAGCGCGCGGGCGAGCTCGGCTTCGAGCAGGGCGCCGAGGCCTTCGCACTCGCGCGGTGAAGTCAGCTCGCAGAGCAGGTACCACGGCGAGGCGTCGGCGCGGCCGAGCGGCGGCACGATGCCGGCGATGTGCCGCGTGGTCAGCTCGACCGCGATCTGCGGCACGAGCTCGAACGAGCCGATGCGATCGCCGCTCGCCTCGCGCAGGCGCGCCAGCAGCTCGACCGCGGCGGCGGGCTGCGGCACCGCGACGAAGGCCGTGGCGACGTCGCGCGGCGGCGGGAACAGTTTCAGCGTGGCGGCCGTGATCACGCCGAGCGTGCCTTCGGCGCCGATGAAGAGCTGCTTCAGGTCGTAGCCGGTGTTGTCCTTGCGCAAGCTCGAGAGGCTCGAGAGCACGCGGCCGTCGGCGAGCACGACCTCGAGGCCGAGCACCTGGTCGCGGGCCATGCCGTAGCGCACCACGTTCAGGCCGCCGGCATTGGTCGAGAGGTTGCCGCCGATCTGGCAGCTGCCCTCGGCGCCGAGTGACAGCGGGAAGAAGCGGCCGGCGGCCTCGGCGGCCTGCTGCACGCGCGCGAGGATGCAGCCGGCCTCGACCGTCATCGAGTAGTTCAGCGCGTCGACGGCGCGGACCGCGTCCATGCGGCGCAGCGACAGCAGGAGCTGGGTGCCGCTTTCGTCGGGCGTCGCGCCGCCGCAGTAGCCGGTGTTGCCGGCCTGGGGCACGACGCCGATGCGCCGCTCGTTGCAGTAGGCGAGGATCCGCGACACCTCGTCGACGCTGCGCGGCAGCGCGAGCGCCAGCGCGCGGCCACGGTAGAGGCGGCGATGGTCCTGCAGCAGCGGCTCGAGGTCGGCAGCGCCGGTGCGCAGCACGTCGGGGCCGAGCAGCGGCGCCAGCGCGGCCAGCGGGTCGCTGCCAACAGATCTTTCAGGTTCCGGGCCAGTGGTCATGAGCGTGCGTTGGGGAGTCTGCAGCCAGGGTCATGCAGTCGGCGCCGGCGGTCCTGGGCCGGCGCCCGAGCGATGCGGTGGCCACCGGCAGCCCGGTGCCGCCCGGCTACATTGTAGCGAGCGCCGCGCGCCGGCAGCCGGGTTTGGTCAGCAGGAACTGCACGTCGCCGAGCTGGCGCTCGGCGAAGCCGCCCTCGCAGTAGCCGAGGCGGCGCACCTCGGCGAGGTTCGCGAAAAAACCGCTCGCGCCAGTGGCGCAGCGTGGTCGCGTAGTGCGGGCCGATGTCCTCGAGATGGAAGATCTTGAGGTCGGTGACGCGGGCGAGCGAGTCGCCGATCACGCCGATGCTCGGGATGAAGCTGCTGGGGAAGATGAAGCGCTGGATGAAGTCGACGGACTTGCGCGCCTGGGCGTAGAACTGGTCCTGGATCGTGATCGCCTGCAGCAGCATCGCGCCGTGGTCCTCGAGCAGCGAGGCGCACTTGGCGAGGTAGGTGTCGAGGTAGTTGGCGCCGACGGCCTCGATCATCTCGATGGACATGGCCTTGTCGTAGCGGCCGCCGAGGTCGCCGAGGTCGCGATAGTCCTCGAGCAGCAGGGTGATGCGGTCCGAGAGGCCCAGCCGCGCGATCTTCTCGCGCGCCCATGTGCCAGCCCTCGCCGAGGGTGAGCAGCGCGAGCAGCCAGTTGTTGCGGCTGGCGTCGCCGGTGCGGTAGCGCCGGCTGCCGAACACGTGCGAGAGCGAGTTGATCGCGTAGGTGGCGTGGTAACAGGCGACCGTCGAGACGAAAAAGCCCCAGATGAGCATCTGCCAGCCGGAGGTGCCGAGCTGCGGCTCGGAGCGCTCGAGCAGCGCGCCGAGGCCGAACATGCCGAGCGCGAGCCGCACGGGCACGAGGATGTCGAAACGGTCCAGCCAGCGCAGTTCGGGGAACTGCAGGAGGTCGCGGCCGCGGCGCGTCAGGGGGCGGGCGCCGCCGCGGATACCTTCAGCCTGCATCGTCGACCTCTCGCCGTGGCGGCTCTCCGTCCCTATCGAACCGGCCGCCTTCCAGATCAGTGATTCGTTTCGCCCTGGGCGGAACGCACCTGCCTCAGGCTACGCATGGGCGCGTCATGACCGCGTGAAGGCCGCGCATGGGAACAGGGATCAGGTTCATCTTCCGCCGCCGGACGGGAAGCAACGAACCAAATCTGAGTTCCGCTTCCCTGGCACGAAAAAGGGGCCCTTCGACCGAAGGGCCCCTGGCGATGGGGGCGGCCCGGCCCGGTCGACTGCCGGGCCCGGACCGCGCCGGGCGGGCGCGTCGCTCAGGCCTGGCCGGCCGAGCGGCGCAGTGCCTCGATGCGCTCGTCGAGCGGCGGGTGGCTCATGAACAGCCGCTTCAGGCCGGTCGGCCTGCCGCCGTTGATGCCGAATGCGGCCATCTTCTCGGGCAGCGGCTGCGGATCGTGGGCGCGCTTCAGCGCCTCGAGCGCACCGATCATGCTGCCGGCGCCGGCGAGTCGGGCACCCGCAGCGTCGGCGCGGAACTCGCGCTGCCGCGAGAACCACATGACGATCAGGCTCGCGAGGATGCCGAAGACGATCTCCAGCACCATGACGCTGACGAAGTAGCCGATGCCGCGGCCGTCCTCGCTCTTGAACACGGCCTTGTCGATGAAGCCGCCGACGACGCGCGCGAGGAAGATCACGAAGGTGTTCACGACGCCC
>JADLDF010000327.1 GCA_020846815.1 Gammaproteobacteria bacterium
AGAGCTGGAAGGACAAGCAGTCCGGCGAGATGAAGGAGCAGACCGAGTGGCACAGCGTGGCCATGTTCGGCCGCCTCGCCGAGATCGCCGGCGAGTACCTGCGCAAGGGTTCGCAGGTCTACATCGAGGGCCGGCTGCGCACCCGCAAGTGGCAGGACAAGCAGGGCAACGATCGCTACACCACCGAGATCGTCGCCAACGAGATGCAGATGCTCGGCGGCCGCGGTGGCGGCATGGGCGGCGAATACGGCGAGTCGGCCGGCGGCGGCGGGCGGCGTGCCGCCATGGCTGGCGCCGGTGCTGGCGGCGGCGGCGGGCGTGGTGGAGAGGGCGGCGGCGGCGAGCCCGTGCGCAGCAGCACCGAAGGCGACTTCGACGACGATATCCCGTTCTGATATCGCTTCGAGAAATCGCGAATAAGCCGCTGATATATCCTGATTTTCAGGGTTTGTTGCCCAAACCCTGACCGCTCGGGGCGATACCGCGAGGGTGCCAAAGAAGGTACCCTTACGGGTTCGCGCTGCCTCCTGTCATGCCCGGCCGCTACTACATCAAGTCCTTCGGTTGCCAGATGAACGAGTACGACTCCGCACGGATCGGAGACGTGCTGTCGACGCAGGCTGGGCTGGTGGCCACCGACGATCCCGCCCAGGCCGATGTGCTGGTGATGAACACCTGCTCGGTGCGCGAGAAGGCGCAGGAAAAGGTCTTCTCGCTGCTCGGCGAGTGGCGGCTGCTGAAGCAGGCGCGTCCCGAGGTGCTGATCGGCGTCGGCGGCTGTGTCGCGAGCCAGGAGGGCGAGGCCATCACGCGGCGCGCCCCCCAGGTCGACCTCGTGTTCGGTCCGCAGACCCTGCACCGGCTGCCCGAGATGATCGGCGAGTTGCGGCGTACCGGCCGCCCGGTCGTCGACGTCAGCTTTCCCGAAATCGAGAAGTTCGACCGCTTGCCCGAGCCGCGCGCCGAGGGGCCCAGCGCCTTCGTCTCCATCATGGAAGGCTGCAGCAAGTACTGCAGCTTCTGCGTCGTGCCCTATACCCGGGGCGACGAGGTCAACCGCCCCGTCGAGTCGGTGCTCGAGGAAGTCAGGGCGCTCGCCGCGCAGGGCGTGCGCGAGGTCACGCTGCTCGGCCAGAACGTCAATGCCTATCGCGGGCCCATGGCCGATGGCGCCGTGGTCGACCTCGCGACGCTGATCCACTTCGTCGCCGCGGTCGACGGCATCGAGCGCATCCGCTTCACGACCTCCCATCCGCTGGAGTTCGACGACAGCCTGATCGAGGCCTATGCCAGCGTGCCCAAGCTCGCGAACCACCTGCACCTGCCGGTGCAGTCGGGCTCGGACCGCATCCTGGCGCTGATGAAGCGCGGCTACACCGTGCTGGAGTTCAAGGACAAGCTGCGCCGGCTGCGCGCCGTGCGGCCGGACATCACCATCACCTCGGACTTCATCGTCGGCTTCCCCGGCGAGACCGAGCGCGACCATGCCGCGACGCTGAAGCTGGTCCGCGACGTCGGTTTCGACCTGTCGTTCAGCTTCCTCTACAGCCGCCGTCCCGGCACGCCTGCGGCCTCGCTGCCCGACGACGTCGCGCCCGAAGACAGGTCGGCACGTCTCGTGGCGCTGCAGGCGCTACTCGAGGAGCAGTCGCAGGCCATCAACCGCTCGATGGTCGGTACGCGCCAGCGCATCCTGGTGGCGCGCACGGCGCGTCGCGACGCCGCCGAGCTCGCCGGCCGCACCGAGAACAACCGCTGGGTGAATTTCGCCGGTCCCGCCGCGCTGATCGGCCGCTTCGTCGACGTGCAGATCGTCGAGGCCCGCCCGCACTCGCTGCGCGGCCGGCTGGTCGCGGCGGAGCCGTTCGACGCCGCGCCGCCGCGTGTCGCGGACGGGGCCGCGGCCGCGCCACAGGGGGCCCGCGCCCATGCCTGATCCTGGGGGGGCCACGGCCGGCGTGGAGCGCGAATTCGATCTCGAGCCCTCGGACAACGAGCGCCTGGCGAGCCTCTGCGGCCCGCTCGACGAGAACCTGCGGCTCATCGAATCGCGGCTCGGTGTGCAGATCCGCCGCCGCGGCAACACCTTCCGCGCGATCGGCGAGCGTGCCGGCGCCGCCGAGGACCTGCTGCGCGAGCTGTTCCACATGACCCTGAGCGGCGAGGTCACGCCGGACATCGTGCATCTGGCGCTGCGCGACCATCAGGGCGATGCGCCGGCGCCCTCGGTGATCGCGGCGGCCGGCGGCGACGGGGGCCGTGGCGGCGCGCCCGACGAGACGGGCATCCGCGTCGCGCGCGGCGTGATCCGTGCGCGCGGTCCGAACCAGCGCGAATACCTGCGCCGCATGCACACGCACGACCTCACCTTCGGCGTCGGTCCCGCCGGCACCGGCAAGACCTATCTCGCGGTCGCCTGTGCCGTCGAGGCGCTGCAGGCGGACCGCGTGCGGCGCATCGTGCTGGTGCGGCCGGCGGTCGAGGCGGGCGAGCGGCTCGGCTTCCTGCCGGGCGATCTGACGCAGAAGGTCGACCCGTACCTGCGGCCGATGTACGACGCGCTCTACGAGATGATGGGCTTCGATCGCGTCGCCAAGCTGATCGAGCGCAACGTCATCGAGGTGGCGCCGCTGGCGTTCATGCGCGGCCGCTCGCTGAACGACTCCTTCATCATCCTCGACGAGGCGCAGAACACGACCATCGAGCAGATGAAGATGTTCCTGACGC
>JADLDF010000328.1 GCA_020846815.1 Gammaproteobacteria bacterium
AGCCGACCGCCAGTCGCGGCGATCCCTTCGGTCAGACTGGCTATGATGTGGGCCGCGACGGCGAGAAGGAGCTCGTCATCGACCGGCTCACGCCATGACCCGCAGCTACTCCCGGACTTTCGACGCACCGCCCTCGATCTGGGGCCTCTATCCGCGCGTGCTCGCCGCCCACAAGCCCGGGCGCGTACCGGAGGGCGCTCGTGTGCCGCGTCTCGAGGCGCGCCTGACGCGCGTGCGGATCGACGCGTCGCATCTGCAGCGTTACCGCGAAATCTGCGGCTGTACGGCAGCAGAAGAGCTGCCGATCGCCTATCCCCACGTGCTCGCGAACGGCCTGCACCTCGCTCTGCTCGCCTCGGAGGCGTTTCCGGTCACGCCGCTCGGCCTGGTGCACGTCGCCAACCACATCGAGCAGCTCGTCCCGCTCGGCCCGGAGGGCGGTGGCGAGCTGTCCTGCTGGCTCGACGGCTACGAACGGACTGCGCGTGGCCAGCTGTTCGCGATGCACACCGAGTGGCACATCGCGGGCGAGGTGGTCTGGCGTGAGCGCTGCGAATTCCTGGCGCGCGCCGGTCGCGGGGCGCCGGGCGGCGGCGCGGCGCGGCGCGATGGGTCCACTGCCGGTGAGCCGGGCCGGGGCACCGAGGCCGCGCTGGAGGGGCCCGCGACCAGCGTCAGTTTCCGCGCCGAGGCCGGGCTCGGCCGGCGTTACGGCCAGATCTCCGGTGACCTGAACCCCATCCACGTCGCCGATCTGACGGCGCGCCTCTTCGGATTCCGCGCGGCCATCGCGCACGGCATGTGGTCCCTGGCGCGCTGCGCCGCCGAGCTCGGCGCCGCGGTGCCGGCGTCGACCCCGCGGCAGCTCGAGGTGCAGTTCCGCAGGCCCGTCTTCCTGCCTTCGTGGCTGTCGCTGCGCAGTGCACGCGACGCCACGGGCGTGCGCTTCGTGCTGCTCGATTCCCAGGGCGAGAAGCTGCACCTCGCCGGGTCGCTGCGTCGCGCGGCATGACGGCGCCGCCGCTGCCGGCCGGCGATCCGGCGCGACCGGCGAGCCTGCGCTTGCGCGGACTCGTGGCCGCCGGCGAGGGGCGTGCGCTGCTGGCGGCTGCGGCCGGCTATTTCGCGCTGCTCGCCGGCTACTACATGCTGCGCAGCCTGCGCGAGGCCTTCGCGCTAGAGGTCGGCCGCGAGCACATCGATACGCTGTTCTACGTCACATTCGCCGTCATGCTGGCCGTACTGCCGGCCTACTGGTTCGTCGTCGCGCGCACGCCGCGGCGGTGGCTCTTTCCGGCGATCTACGCGACCGTGGTCGCGCTGTTCCTGGCGCTCGCGGTCGGCATGACGCTGTCGCCCGGCAGCCGCCCGCTGGCGGCCGCGTACTTCGTCGCGGTCACGTCGCTGAATCTCTTCATGGTGTCGGTGTTCTGGAGCGTCATGGTCGACGCCTGGCGCTCGGAGGCCGCGCGGCGGCTGTTCGGCTTCATCGCCGCCGGCGGCAGTGCCGGCGCGATCGCCGGGCCGCTGTTCAACTCGCTGTTCGTCGAGCGCCTCGGCGCCACCAGGGTCATCGTCGTCGCCTGCGCTCTGCTGGTGCTGGCGATCGTCGCGGGCCGGCGGGCGCAGGATGCCGGCATGGAACGCGCCGCCGTCGCGGGCGAGGCGCGCGGCGGCGAGGCACGGCTCGACGTCGCCGTCGGCGGCCGTGCGATCGACGACCTGCGGCGCCTCGCGACCTCGCCCTACCTGCTGACCATTGCCGGCCTGATCGTGCTGGGGCAGGTGCTCGGCGGATTCATGTACCAGGAGCAGGCGCGCTACGTCGAACAGGTCTATGCCACGCTCGGCGAGCGCGCGGCGCTGTTCGCACGCATCGATCTCGCCGTCAACCTGCTGGCTTTCGTGTTCCAGGGCGCGATCGTCGGCTGGCTGGCCGCGCGCGGCGGACTGCGGCTCGCGCTGGGCTTCGTGCCGCTGCTGCTGATCGGTTCGCTGGTGCTGCTGGCGCTGCTACCGCTCGGTCTGGTGCTGCTCGCAACACAGGTGTTCCGGCGGGCCGTGGACTACGGGCTCTTCAAGCCGACCCGCGAGATGCTATTCACGGTGCTGAATCCAGAGAGCAAGTTCAAGAGCAAGAGCCTCATCGACACGCTGCTGCAGCGGGGCGGCGACAGCGCCGGCCAGCTCAGCTATCCGCTGGTCTCGGGGCTCGGTCTCGCCGGCGTCGCCTGGGCCTGTGCCGGCGTCGGCCTGCTGATGCTCGCCGGCGCCTGGTGGCTGGGCGGAGCGTTCGCCCGCCAGCAGGCGCCCGCGATCCGATGAAGCCGGGCGTCGACCCCATGCTCCCGGCGCAGCGCGTCGGGAACGACGGACGTCGCCGCGTCAGCCTCGTCGCGGTGCTGCGTCTCGCCGCGCCCCTGATGGCGACCAACGCCGTGCAGGCGGCGCTGAATCTCACCGACACCTGGTTCCTCGGCCGGCTGTCGACCGCCGCCGTGGCCGCGATGAGCGCGATCTACTGGCTGATGACCTGCGCGATCCTGGTGCTCGGCGGCGTCGGTCTCGCGGTGCAGACCTTCGTCTCGCAGGCGAGCGGCTCCGGGCGTCGCGCCCGCGCCTCGCAGGCCGCGTGGAACGCGATCTGGGCCTCGCTGGCGGTGCTGCCATTGTTCGTGTCGCTGGCCTGGGCGGGGCCGTTGCTGCTGCGGCCCTTCGCACTCGAGCCGCAGATCGAATCTCTGGCGCTGGACTACTGGCAGCCGCGCATGGCGGGCGCGGCCCTCGGCTCCATGGCCTGGGTGCTGATGAGCTTCTTCAACGGCATCGGCGCCGTGCGCGTGACCCTGACGGCGGCGCTGGTCACGATGCTGGCGAACGTGCCGCTCAACGAGCTGCTGATCTTCGGCGCCGGCTTCGGAATGGCCGGTGCGGCCTGGGCGACGAATCTCGCCCAGGTCTGCGGCCTGCTGGTGGCCTGCAGCGTGATGCTGGGCCGCCGTCATGCACGTGCCTACCGCACGCACCTGACCTGGCGGCCGCGCTGGACGCTGATCCGGCGCCAGCTCGCCGTCGGCCTGCCGATCGGCGTGATGCTGGGAGCCGACGTGCTCGGTGTCGCGCTGCTGCAGCTCATGATCGTCCAGGTCAGCGGCGTGCAGGCCGCAGCCACGCAGGTCGTGATCATGCTGACCTCGATCGCCTACATGCCTTCGATCGGCATCGCGACGGCAGGCACCACCCTGGTGGGTCAGTCGATCGGTGCCGGCTCGCGGGACTGGGCGGCCCGGGTCGGCAACGTCGTGATCGCGACCTGCGCCGGTCTGATGCTGACCATCGGCCTGTTGCTGCTCGCCGGCGGACGCTGGGTGCTGCCGGCATTCTTCGGCAGCGGCGACGCGGCCGCGCCGGCGACGATCGCGCTGGCGCTGACGCTGCTCTGGCCGGCCGCGGCCTACCAGGTGTTCGACGGCCTGTACTTCGGCTCGAGCTTCTGCCTGCGGGCCGCGGGCGACACGCGCGTGCCGGCGGCGACTGCGCTCGCGCTGTCCTGGGGCCTGTTCGTGCCGCTCGCGCACACGCTGGTGTTCGCGCCGGGGCGGGGCTGGGTCGACGGCCTGCCCCAGGCCGGGCTCGGCGCTCTCGGTGGCTGGATCGCGCTGATGTGCTACGCGACGCTGCTCGGCAGCAGCATGCTCTGGCGCTGGCGCAGCGGTCGCTGGCGCCGGATCGAGATCTGGCGCGGCACGCCGGCTGCCGAGTCTCAGCGCCTCGCGGAGCGCCAGTAGCGCGTCACCAGGAAGCCGCCGACCATGCCGCCGAGGTGCGCGAAGTGCGCGATGCCGCTGCGCGTGCCGGTCACGCCGAGGTAGAGCTCGAGGCCCGCGAACAGCATCGCGAACAGCCAGGCCGGCATCGGGATCGGCGGGATCAGCGGCACGATCCGCCGCTGCGGGAACATCATCGCGAAGCCGAGCAGCAGTCCGTAGATGCCACCGGAGGCGCCCACCGTCGGCACGTCCTGCCCGAGCGAACGCGTGACGATGAGCTGCGTCGCCGCCGCGGCCACGACGCTCGCGAAGTAGAACGCCAGGAAACGGCGCGTGCCCCAGTAGCGCTCGAGCTCGTTGCCGAAGGTCAGCAGGCCGATCATGTTGAACACGATGTGCGCCAGACCACCGTGCAGGAAGGCGTAGGTCACGACCTGCCAGGGCGCGAACATCGGGCCGAGCGGCCAGAGTGCGAACCAGGCCTCGATCGCTCCGGAGAGGACCTGCTGCAGCAGGAACACGCCGATGCAGGCGAGCAGGATCGAGCGGGTTCCGGGGGCGAGGTTGCCGAACATGTCTTGCTTCCGTGAGGGGTCGCGCCGCGGCGGGCGACCGTGTCAAAGGTGGGGCCGCTGCGGCTGCCAGCCGAGCATGAGCAGCAGCGCGAAGTAGCCGACGACGTAGCCGAGCGCGACGTGCCAGCCGCCGCGCAGCCAGGCAGCGACCGAGCGCGCCTGCGGGAAGCGGTTGGAGAGCGCGACACCGGCCGAGGAACCGAACCAGATCATCGAGCCGCCGAAGCCGACCGCGAACGCGACGAACCCCCAGTCGTAGCCGCCGGCTTCCAGCGCCAGCTTGGTCAGCGGGATGTTGTCGAACACCGAGGAGAGGAAGCCGAGCCCGAGCGTCGTCGGCCAGGAGGCGGGCGGCAGGCGCTCGACGGGCATCATAGAGGCCGTGAGCACCAGGGCCAGCAGGAAGAGGCTGCCACGCATCGCCTCGGGGACGATCGACCAGTCCGGGCGACGCAGCGGCGCGGTCAGCAGCAGCATGCCGATCACGGTCGCGCCGATGAACGGAAAGCGCTCGGCCAGCCCGGGGAAACGCAGGTTGACCGTGACGTTGGCCGCGACCGCGGCCGCGAGCACCGCGACCACGATGCCGAGCCGCGGCCAGTCGAGCGCGACGTGCCCGATGACGTCCCGGACGATCGGCGAGTGACGCTGCTGCTGGATCGAGGCCGGCACGGCGAACACGAGGAAGGCCGCGGCCGAGGCGACATAGGCATGCAGCACGTCGACGGCCGCGACGCCCTCGATCCACATCATCGTGGTCGTCGTGTCGCCGATCACGCTGCCCGCACCGCCGGCGTTCGCGGCCGCGACGATCGCGGCCAGGTAGCCGATGTGCACGCGCTCGCGGTAGACCGTCGCGGCGACGCTGCCGCCGATCATCGCCGCCGCGATGTTGTCGAGGAAGCTCGACAGCACGAACACCAGCGCGAGCAGCACCAGGCCGCCTTTCCAGTCATCGGGCAGGATACGCGGCAGTGCCAGCGGCAGGTGGGTCAGCTCGAAGTGCCGGGCCAGCAGACCGAAGCCGACCAGCAGGCCGAAGAGGTTGGCCAGCACGACCCACTCGTGCCCGAGATGGGAGATCAGGCCGGCAAGGCCCGCGCCTTCACGGAAGCCTGCGATCAGGGTCTTCCAGACCGTGACCGCGCCGAGGCCCGCGAGCGCCGCGTGCAGCGCATGCCGGTGGAACAGCGCGACCGCGAGCAGCGTCAGGCCGAACAGCAGGAACTCGACTGGAATCAAGGCTCACCCCGGTCGGGTGCGATCTCGCACCGTGGCAGCCATGGTAGCGGATCGGGGCGCGGGCTTCGGCGCGCGGGCACCCCGTCCCGTGCCGGCCTCAGTGGCTCGAGAGCCAGTCGAACAGCGTGTTCGCGAAGCGGATCTTCTGCTCCTTGCCGGCGACGACGTGCGCGAGGTCGTCCCAGGTCTCGCCGCGGGCACCGGGAATCGCCTGCTGGATCGGCAGCGTGGTGCGGGGACTCGTGACCTGGTCGAGCGCGGCATGCAGCACGAACGTGGGGCAGCGCACCGCGCCCAGGCGCGAGCGCGACTCGAAGCCGACGCAGGCATCGATGAGACGCGAGTGCGCCGCGAAGCGGCCGTCGAGCTCCTTCCAGCCGCCGCTCGGCCCGAGCAGCTTCGACTTGTTGGCGTTGTAGTACTCGGGCGTGAACGACAGCAGCGTCACCGCCTTCTGAAAGGCATCGAAGCCCAGGTCGCGGTGCAGCCAGCGGAACATCTCGAGCTGGTCGCGCAGGAAGTCGTCCATTTCGCACCAGGCGCCGGTATTGAGCATCGAGCGCGCGAGGTCGGGGCGGCGGATCGCGATCTCCTGGCAGACGCAGGCACCCATGCCGACCAGTCCGACCAGGTGCACGTTCTTCAGGCCCAGGTGGTCGAGCAGGCCGATCGCATCGGCCGCGTGCAGCGCCATGGTCGAGGGTACGGACGGATCGTCGGTGGAATCGCCGATGCCGCGGTAATCGAACGCGATCACCTGGTAACGATCCGTGAGGCCGCGCGCGAGGTGCCCGTGGTTGTCGTGGCAGAACGTGCCCCAGCCGCCCATGCAGAGCACCGGATCACCCCGTCCGAGGATCTCGTAGTACATGTCGTGATCGTTGATTCTGGCGATGGGCATGGAGGCTCCGGCATTGGCTCGCGGACCGGACCGCGGCGACTCGGTTTCTGCAAATGCGGGCTGGAGCGCCGCCGCGGTCGATCGGCGGCGCATCCTCGCCGTTCAGGCTCGCGCTTCAGCCTCCTGGATCAGGCCCGCACAGTGCAGGTCCGCATTTCAGCACCGCACTTCAGGTCTGTACTCCGGAACCGGCATTCTACCGAATTGCCCGCGCCGCAGCCGTCATCCGTAGGCCGGTCGCATCCGGAGCGCGGCGGCGCGAGCCGCGCAGCGGAGCAGCACCGCTGCTAACCTCGCCGGCACTCCGAGGTGCCCATGATTCTCGACAGCTATTTCCTGCTGAAGCTCGCCCACATCCTGCTGTTCGCCTACTGGCTCGGCGGCGACATCGGCGTGTTCTATTCCGCCTTCCAGGTGCGCGATCGCAAGCTGTCCGTCGAGGCGCGGCGCACGGCGCTGAAGATTCTCGCCTGGGTCGACCAGATCCCGCGCTACTGTCTGGTGCTGATGCTGCCGGTCGGCTACATGCTCGCGCTGCGCATCGGCGTGGTGCGGCTGCCGCCGGTGTTCATGGCGATCCTCTGGGCGGTCGCACTCGTCTGGCTCTGGGCCGTCTGGGCGATCCACCACTACCAGGGCACGGCTTTCGGCGAGCGCATACGCCGCATCGATCTCGTCTGGCGCTACGTGCTGCTGTTCGGCCTGCTGTTCGATGCCTGGCAGGGCTTCACGCGTACCGGGCATCTGCTGACCGACTGGGTGTCGCTGAAATTCGTGCTGCTCGCCGCGATGCTGTTCTGCGGCATCATGATCCGAACTCTCGGCAAACCCTCGGCCGTGGCCCTGCGGCAGATTTTCGCGACCGGCTCGACGCCCGAGCTGGAGTCGATCGTGCAGCGCACCTCGCGCCGCACGCGGCCGTTCGTGCTGGCGATCTGGGCACTGCTCGCGATCGCCGCCTACGTCGGCATCTCCAAGCCGGACTTCGGCTTCACGCCCTGAGCGCCACCGGTCCCTGCGATACCCTGGGCGGCGCGGGTGCCTGCGACCCCCGCGCGCCGCGAGCCTCGCCGCTGCGCCGGCGCGGCCTCAGCGCGGCACCTTCATGCCGCGCTGCACGGCCGGACGTGCGCCGATCGCGGCAGCCCAGCGCGCGAGATTCGGATGGCCGTCGAGGCTGCCCGGGAAGCGTTTCATCGATACCGCGGCCACGGGATAGGCGATGATGTCGGCGATGGTGTATTCGTCGCCCGCGAGCCAGGGCGACTGGCCGAGCCGCACTTCCAGCGTCTGTACCATGCGCGCGCAGAGCTTGTCGTAGAACTGGATCGCCCAGGGCAGCTTCTCGGGCGCGATGACGTTGAACGCGAACTGGCCGCTGTACGCGGGCCCCACGTCGCTCGAGACCACGCCGACCCACTCGTACACCCTGGCGCGCAGGCGCGGATCCGGCGGGAAGAACCTGCCGGTCTTCTCCGCCAGGTAGAACAGGATCGCGGCCGTTCCATAGACCGAGACCGGCGGGCCGCCCGGCACGTCGTGATCGACGATCGCCGGCATCCTCGCCACCGGTGTGATCGCGACGTACTCGGGCTTGAAGTTCTCGCCCTTGACGAGGTCATAGTCGACGACGCGGTACGGCAGGCCCGTCTCCTCGAGCATGATCGAGGCCTTATAGCCGTTGGCCGTTGCGGTCGTGTGCAGGTCTATCATGTCGCCATATTGCAGGAGCCCTTTTCGATGATGCAAATCCCCGTGACGCAGATCGAGCGCGCATTCGTCAGCTTGCGCGAAGGCCAGGTCCACCTGCGGCGCAGCCTCGGGCCGGCTCCCGGCGACGCGCCGCCGCTGTGGATGATCCATGCATCGCCGGCCTCGTCGGTTTCGCTGCTCGGGCTCATGCAGGAGCTCGGCCGGACCCGTCGCGTGATCGCGCCCGACA
>JADLDF010000329.1 GCA_020846815.1 Gammaproteobacteria bacterium
GCACCGCGGGGCGCGCCGAAAGGCGGCTCAGCCGGTCTTCATCCCCAGGGCGGTCATGACCTCGGTGCCCTTGGCACGCACGGCGTCGGCCTTGCTCATCGCTTCGACGAAGTTGCCGGAGGTCGCGGCCGTGGTCGCCTCGCTCCAGGTCGCCTTCATCGAGTCGAAGTTGGCGACGGCCGAATCGAGCGTCGCCTTGTCCATGCCCCTCGGCAGCTTCTTCGACTTGGTCAGGATGTCGAGCCGGCTCTGGATCGCGCCGACCATCTTCGGCAGGTCGGTCGAGGCCTCGGCCCACTTGCCCTTGGCCGCCTCGAGCGCGGCCTGCGCCTCGACCTTCTTGTCGGCGACCGTTTGGCGCAGCGCATCGACCTGGGTCGCGAGCGCGGGAGCGCCGGCGAGGGCGGCCTTGTAGTCGCCCTTCTCGAGGTTCGCCTTCAGCGAGGCGAGCGCCGCGTCGGCCGACTGCAGCTCGGCCGAGGCGTACTGCGAGGCGTCCTCGCGCAGCGCGGACAGCGAGGTCTCGACGTCGGCGACGGCCTTGGTGGCGGGCTCCTTCTGGTTCGCACAGCCGACGGCGAGCAGCGCCGCCGCGAAGCCTGCGACGAGCAGGGACGATCGGTGGATTCTCATGGTCGTGGACTCCTCGAGTGGAACGGGCGGAATCAGGGGATCCGGAGCTTCTGTCCCGGCTTGATCCTGTTCGGATCCTTCAGGATGTCGGTGTTCGCCTCGAAGATCTTCGGATACAGCATCTTGTCGCCGTAGAACTCCTCGGCGATCTTCGAGAGCGTGTCGCCCTTCTTGACGACGTAGTACTGCGCGTAAGGGTCGTCGCCCGAAGGCTTGGGCTGATCGTCGACGTCGGCCATGGCAGCTCCTCCCGGGTGGGCCTGTGGATCGCCGATCGAGCCTAGCAGAACCGACGCAGCGGATTGTGGCCGTTTATGGCCGGCGCGGGCAAGGCTGGATGCGCCGGGGCGCCGGGCGGGCTATTCGACGGTGACGCTCTTGGCGAGATTGCGCGGCTGGTCGACGTCGGTGCCCTTGAGGATCGCGACGTGGTACGACAGCAGCTGCAACGGGATCGTGTAGACGGCCGGCGCCTGGAAATAGCTGACGTGCTTAGGCAGGTGGATCACGGTCACGCCCTCGCTCGGCTCGATGCCGGACTCAGGATCGGCGAACACGATCAGCTCGCCGCCGCGGGCGCGCACTTCCATGAGGTTCGACTTCAGCTTCTCGAGCAGATCGTTGTTCGGCGCCACCGTGATGACCGGCATGTCGGCGTCGACCAGTGCCAGCGGGCCGTGCTTGAGCTCTCCGGCGGCATAGGCCTCGGCGTGGATGTAGGAGATCTCCTTGAGCTTCAGCGAGCCTTCCATCGCGATCGGATGCATCGCGCCGCGGCCGAGGAACAGCGCATGGTGCTTGTCGGCAAAGCGCAGCGCGAGCTTCTGGATCACGGGGTCGAGCGTCAGCGTCTTCTCGACCAGGCCCGGCAGCTCGACCAGGCGTTGCACCAGGCCGCGCTCGCGCTCGGCGTCGGCACTGTGGTGCTTGGCGATCGCGACGACCAGCATCGACAGCGCCGCAAGCTGGGTCGTAAACGCCTTGGTCGAGGCGACGCCGATCTCGGGGCCGGCGCGCGTCAGCATCACGAGCTCCGACTCGCGCACCAGCGAGCTCTCGGGCACGTTGCAGATCGCGAGCGAGGAGAGATAGCCGGCCTGCCTGGCGAGGCGCAGCGCCGCCAGCGTGTCGGCGGTTTCGCCCGACTGCGAGATCGTCACGAACAGCGAGTTCCTGGGCACCACCGGGTTGCGGTAGCGGTATTCGCTCGCGATCTCGACCGAGCAGGGGATCTTGCAGATCTGCTCGATCATGTAGCGCGCGACCGCACCGGCATGGTAGCTGGTGCCGCAGGCGACGACGTGGACGTGCTCGGTGCGCTTGAAGACCTCGGTGGCCGCGGGGCCGAACGCAGCCTCGAGCAGGCGGCCGTTGGCGACGCGCTCCTGCAGCGTGTTGGCGATCGCACGCGGTTGCTCGTGGATCTCCTTGAGCATGAAGTGCTTGTACTGGCCCTTCTCGGCGGCGTCGGCCGACAGCTCGCTGTCGCGCACCGCGCGCTCGACGGAATTACCGCCGCGGTCGAGCACCTTGATGGAGGTGCGGCGCACCTCGGCGACGTCGCCCTCCTCGAGGAACATGAAGCGGCGTGTCACCGGCAGCAGCGCCGAGACGTCGGAGGCGACGAAGTTCTCCTCGACGCCGAGGCCGACGACCACGGGGCAGCCTTCGCGCGCCAGGATCAGACGATCGGGTTCCTTCTCGCTGAGCACGACCAGCGCATAGGCGCCCTCGAGCTCGGCGACGGTGGCACGCACGGCCCTGAACAGATCGCCGAGCGTGCCGAGGTGATGGTGGATGCGGTGCGCGATGACCTCGGTGTCGGTCTCCGAGGTGAACGAGTAGCCGAGCCGCTGCAGGTCGGCGCGCAGCTCGTCGTGGTTCTCGATGATGCCGTTGTGGACGATCGCGAGACCGTCCTTGGAGATGTGCGGATGCGCGTTGCGCTCCGACGGCACGCCGTGGGTCGCCCAGCGCGTGTGGGCGATGCCGAGCATGCCGTGGGTCGGCGACTGGTCGATCGCGTCCTGCAGGGCCTTGACCTTGCCGACGGTGCGCACGCGCCTCAGCTGCTCGGTGCCGTTGAGCACGGCGATGCCGGCCGAGTCGTAGCCGCGATACTCCAGCCTGCGCAGGCCCTCCATCAGGATCGGGACGATGTTGCGCTCGGCGACGGCTCCAACGATTCCACACATGCGAAGGGGACCTCTTTCAGGCCGCGTATTTTGCCTGAACCTGCCAAGCCCGCGTTCGTCCGCCGCGCGAATTCGTGATCCCGCTCTCCTCGCGGGCGCGCGACCCCGCTGTCGAGGAAGCGCGAGAGGGTCCATGACATTCAATGGCTTAGGCTGCTTCAGCACCGTTCCGGGCGGCGTCGAACAGACCTGCTGCGGCGCGGCATGCAGGCTTTTTCATCCCCCCTCGACCAGTCCCCGGAGAGCCTTATCATGAGCACACCGAATCCCCTCGGCGAGAACAGCACGGGTCGCGGCGCCGCAGGCGACGGCAGCACGCTGACGGGCAGCCGCACCGCGGAGAACCTCACGGCGCGCGCCCACGAAGGCATCGACCAGCTCGGCGCCGGTGCGAGCGCGGCCGAACGCCGCCTGCGCGACAAGGCTTCGCGCATGAGCGAGCAGCTCGGCACCGCGGCGGAGCGCGCGCGCGAAAAGAGCATGCAGATGCGGCAGCAGGTCAGCGACTACACCGGCAGCAATCCCATGACCTCGCTGGCACTGGCGTTCGTCGCCGGCGTGCTGCTGACGGTGCTGATGCGACGCTGAGCGCGCCGGCAGCGGGCGCAAGGTGGCGCTCGAGAAGTGCGAGTCGCTGGCCGGCGAGGCGCAGAAGGCGTGCAAGGATTCGGCCGAAGCAACCTACGAGTCGGCCAAGGAGCGCCTGCGGACGCAGATGTCCGGCAACACCGGTGCCACGGGCTCGGCCGCAGCTCCGGACACGACTGCAGCACCTGGCACGTCGACGACCACACCGAACCGCTGAACGGCGACCGCGATCGAACGCCTGCTGCGAGCGCGGCGTGATCGCGGCGCGGGCTGCGTCAGTCGGGCAGGGTCGGCAGCTGCGCGCGCAGGCGTCGCAGCTGCCGTTCCAGCTCGTCGATCCGCTCCAGCAGCGCGAGCGCCACCGACACGCCGTGCGTGTCGAGATCGAAGTCGTCGCGCAAGCGCCTCACCGCGCGCATGGTCACCAGGCATTGCGCACCGAAACGCGGCTCGGTCGCGCCTTCCCGCGCGACGTCCGGCGGCGATGCGAGCGGCTGGAGCACGCCTAGCTCCATCAGTTCGCGAAGCTCCTGCTCCGGCAGCCGCGAGGCCTCGGCGAGCTCGCGCAGCGAGCAGGCCGGCTGCTCCTCGACCCAGTGCACTTCGGCGAGCTCGATCCTCATCACGATGACCTCCGTGTGCCGCCGAAGTGACTGCGCGGCTCGAAATGCGAAGCGGCGGCGAGCTGCTCGAAGAGCTGTTTCTCGCGCTCGTCGAGCACGGTCGGTACCACGATCTGGACGATCGCGTAGAGATCGCCGGCACCCCCGCGCGGCGTGGGCAGGCCGCGCCCGGCGAGCCGCAGCCGGCGGCCGGCGTGGGTGCCGGGCGGGATCCTGAGCTTCACCGGCCCGCCGAGCGTCGGCACCTCGACCGAGGCGCCGAGCGCAGCTTCCCAGGGCGCGACCGGCAGGTCGAGGTAGAGGTCGTGTCCATCGGCGCGGAACAGCGGATGCGGCCGCAGCGTGATGTTCAGGTAGAGGTCGCCGTCCGGTCCGCCGTTCCAGCCCTTGCCGCCCTTGCCCGGCAGCCGCAGGCGCTGCCCCTCGGTCGCGCCTTTGGGGATGCGCGCCTTGAACGGGCGCGAGCCGCGAACCATGCGGCCGCTCGCGTCATACTCGGGAATCGCGAGATCGAGCTCGACGAGCGCGCCGCCGAAAGCATCCTCGAGCGAGATCTGGGCCGTCGCCTCGTAGTCCTCGCCCCGCATCGCACGGCTGCCACCGCCACCGGCATGACGTGCACCGGCGGCGCGGCCGCGCGCGAGGTCGGCGAACAGGTCGCCGAGATCGAGATCCTCGAACGAAAAGCCGCCGGCGCCCGTGCCCGCGCCGCCCATCGAATCGCCGTGGCGACGGCTCCAGTCCGGCGGCGGCTGGAATTCCTCGCCCGGCGCGTGCACACCGAGCTGGTCGTAGGCCGCACGCTTCTCGGGATCGCGCAGCGTCGCCCAGGCCGTGGCGACCTCCTTGAATTTGCGCTCGCCCTCCGGGTCCTTGGAGACGTCCGGATGGTACTGGCGCGCCAGGCGCCGATAGGCTTTCTTGATGTCCTCCTCGGACGCGTCGCGCGCCACGCCGAGGACGGCATAGTAGTCGGTGTATTTCATCGCGCCTCCGTGTGCGACTCCTCGCGGCCGCGGGTCAGGACGAGACGACCGGGAAGGTCGCCGCGATCAGCCACGCGAATGCGACGGCGCTGGCGAACGCCCCGGCCCACGGGTGGCCGATGCTCTGGAACACCCAGCGACCGAGCAATCCGTAGATCACGAAAGAGACGAGGATCACCGGAACGACGATCGCGAGGAAGAACAACCGCCCCGGATTCAGCGCAACCGCGAGCGCGAGCGACACGAGGAACATCAGCTTGGTGAAGGCGGGGCCGCCACGCGCGCGGCTCGCCCCGCGCACCAGCCATTCGTCGGCGAGGAAGTAGGGCAGCGTGCCGCAGAACAGCGCGAGCGCGAGCGTGCCGCGCACGCCCACCGGCGCGAAGCTCGTGACGTAGCGATCCAGCGGCACGCCGATCGCGAACACGCCGTAGAGGGTCGCGGCCAGCGCCGCGAATGCCAGCGCGAGCGGCTGCACGCCCGCGAGCGGCGGGCGGCGTGCACGCGCGAGCCACAGGCCCGCGGTCGTCACCAGCCCGTAGACGGCGAAGTGCAGCAGCAGGTAGTCGCCGAGCAGCAGCGGCAGGAAGCCGCCGGGCAGCTGCCAGAGCAGCAGCGGCGTCAGCAGCGCCGGCAGCACGGCGACCGGCCAGAGGCCGCGCCAGCCGAGCGTGGCCGGCGCCTCGCCCTCCGCAGTCGCGACGGCCGTGGCCGCGCCGGCGGGAACCGCGGCGCCACGGCCGCCCGGCGCCCAGGAATCGTCCGCGAGTGCCGAAGACGAGAGCCGCGGCGCCATGCTCGCGGCGCGTGCCGCGACATCGGGCCGCGCGTCGTCGAGCACGCTCATCGAGGGCAGCTCCAGCGGCTCGTCGTCCGCTGCGCGCACGACGGCCCGGCCGGCCCCGGGTGATCCGGGCCGCGCGGCGGCGGTGGCGGTGGATGCGCGGATGCCGCGCGTCGGCGCCGGCGCAGGGCTTGCGGACGACGCCGCGCGCGCCGCGACGGCACGCGGCAGCAGCGAGGCCAGCGGCCAGGCCAGCGCGACCAGGCCGAGACAGAGCAGCGCGAGCCAGCCGCCGCGGTCGTCGGGCAGGCGCGGACCCGCCACCGGCGGGGTACCCAGGCTGCGTTCGATCCAGTCGAGCGCCTCGAGGAGCGCCGTGCGGCTGTAGAGCACCGATACGTGCTCGACCCCCTCTGCGAGCACGAAGCGCCGCGCGGTGCCGGCGGCGAACTCGCCGTAGGTGCGGCCCGCAGCGGCCCGCGCACCGCCGAGCGCCAGACCGGCAATGCGCAGACCTTCGTCGCGCAGCATCTGCGGCTCGAACTCGCCGGTGACGACCAGCAGGTTGCGCGGCGAGGTCGCTGTCACGACCGGCGAGTAGGCCGACAGCGCGACGGTCGCGCGCACGGCATCGTCGGCCATGGCGTGGCGGATCACGATGTCCGAAGCCATCGAGTGGCCGAGCAGTGCGAGCCGGCCGTCGCTGCCGGGCCAGGTGCGCGCGGCTGTCGCGACCGCAGCCAGAGCCTCGAGCAGCGCGCGCGTGCTCGCCGCGAAGTCGGCCGGGCCGCCGGCCATCGGCACGACATTGCGGCCATGACCCGGGAAGTCGAACGTGAGCACCAGGTAGCCACGCCGCGCCAGCGTCAGCGCGAACGGCAGCATCAGCTGCTGCGACCCGGCGAAGCCGTGGGCGATCACGACCACCGGTCGCGCGCCGCGGCCTGCGCGCGGCGCGAATGCGGTCACCGGCGTGGTATCGATCCGATGATGCGAGACGGCGACGCCCTCGCCCGCGGCCTCGAGGCGCAGCGATGCGATGCTGACCAGTGCAAGGGCGGCGAGCGCCACCGCGACCCGCGCGAGGATCCGCGAGGAGGACATGCGTTCAGGTCCGCTCCGCAATCGCGCCTACGGGCCGGTGCCCGCGTCAGGTCGTAGATGCAGGCAGTCCCGCGACGAGATCCGAGAGCTCGTCGGCGTGCTCCTCCTCGACCGCGAGGATCGCGGCGAGCATTCGGGTCGTGGTCGGATCGTCCTCGCCGACGTAGAGCAGCATCTCGCGGTAGCTGTCGATGGCGACGCGCTCGGCGACGAGGTTCTCCTTGATCATGTCGAGCAGCGAGCGGCCCTCGACGTATTCGGCATGGCTGCGCGCGAGCAGCGTCATCGGCGAGAAGTCGGGCTCGCCGC
>JADLDF010000330.1 GCA_020846815.1 Gammaproteobacteria bacterium
CCGCGGTCAGCTGGATCGACAACATCGTGCGGCCGCTGGTCATCAGCGGCGCGACGCAGATCCCGTTCCTGCTGGTCATGTTCGGCGTGCTCGGCGGTCTTACGACCTTCGGCCTGGTGGGTCTTTTCATCGGGCCGGTGATCCTCGCCGTGCTGGTCGCCGTCTGGCGCGAATGGCTCGCGGAAAAGCGTGCCGAGGGCGAGGGCACGATCTGAATCGCGGATTGCAACAGCAGCGGGGTGAACGATGACCACAGGCATACTCAGGCGCACGACCTTCATCGTGCCGGATGCCGCGAAGGCGGCGCAGTTCTACGAATCCGTATTCGGCTGGACGCGCTTCTACGATCACTCGCTGGTGGCCAAGCGCGGCTTCCCGCCGGTCGGCCCGAACGACGAGCCGGTCAAGCTGGTGCTGCTGAAGGCCGAGGATCCGCGCATCGGCATGGTCGGCTTCCTGCAGTACGTGAACCCGCCGTTCGACACCGCGGTGCCGGTGAACCGCAGCAAGGTGCGCATGGGCGAGGCGATCCTGGTCGTGCAGACCGACGACGTCGATGGCGCGCACCGGCGCGCGGTCGCGGCCGGCGCGACCATCACCGTGCCGCCGACGAGCTGGGAGGTGCCCTCGCACGACGGCAGCAGCGTGATCCGGCTGCGCTCGTTCTCGATGTTCGATCCGAATGGGATCTACAGCGAGATCAACCAGCATCTCTCCTGAGCTACGATGCCGTCGTCGCCGCAGCCACCCGACGCAGCGGCGGACGAGCCGCTGCCGATCCCATACGAAGCGCTCTCGCTGGAAGCGCTGCGCGGCCTGGTCGAGGCCTTCGTGCTGCGCGAGGGCACCGAGTACGGCGAGCATGACGTGTCGCTCGAGATCAAGGTGCAGCAGGTGCTGCGCCAGCTCGAACGCGGCGAGGCCTGGGTGATCTTCGATCCGCGGACCGAGGGCACCGACATCGTCACGTCCCGCGCGTTGCGCACTGGACGCTGACCGGTCTGCCTGCTGTCGGCGCTGCGTGCGAGCTGCCCGCTGTCCAAGGCGCTGGCCGCCGTGCCCGAGATCACGCTCGAGGCGACGCGCCTCCAGGGCTGAGCCCGCGCCGCATCCTCCCCGGCCGCGGCCGTCCCATCCAGCCTCGCACCGCCGCATCTGCCGCCGGGCAGGCGCGATCCTGCCAGCCGTGATCGATTTCGCAGCGCCCGCCGACGCGCGGGAGCGTTGCCTCCCTCCCGGGGAGTCCGTCACGCGCCCGGGCGCCCCGGACCGGCTAGAATGGCCGGCTTCGGGGAAGGCCGAAATCTTCAAGACGCGAGGCGATCCATGAGCAATTTCGAACAGCAGAAAGCCAAGTTCCGCACGCAGCCGGGCTTCATCGCGGCGCTCGATCAGAGCGGCGGCAGCACGCCCAAGGCGCTGAAGCTCTACGGCATCGCCGAGAGCGCCTATTCGGGCGATGCGCAGATGATGGACCTGATCCACCAGATGCGGACGCGGATCATCACCAGCCCCGCGTTCAACGGCGATCGCATCCTCGCGGCGATCCTGTTCGAGGCGACCATGGACCGCGAGATCCAGGGCAAGCCGACCGCGCAGTTCCTCTGGGAGAACAAGAAGGTCGTGCCGATCCTGAAGATCGACAAGGGTCTCGCCGACGAGGCCGACGGCGTGCAGACGATGAAGCCCATGCCGGAGCTCGACAAGCTGCTGGCCAAGGCGAAGTCCAAGGGCATCTTCGGCACCAAGGAACGCTCGGTCATCAAGCAGGCGAATGCCGCCGGCATCCAGGCGGTCGTCGACCAGCAGTTCGCGGTCGCGAAGCAGGTGGTCGCTGCGGGTCTGGTGCCGATCATCGAGCCCGAGGTCGACATCAAGTGCCCGGACAAGGCCGGCGCCGAGAAGCTGCTCAAGGCTGCGCTGAAGAAGGGCCTCGATGCGCTGCCGGAAGGCCAGCTCGTGATGCTGAAGCTGACGCTGCCGAACGAGGACGACCTCTATGCCGAGTTCGTCAAGCACCCGCGCGTGCTGAAGGTGGTGGCGCTTTCGGGCGGCTATTCGCGCGCCGACGCGAATACCAAGCTCGCACGCCAGCACGGCATGGTCGCGAGCTTCTCGCGCGCGCTGACCGAGGGCCTCACCGCGCAGCAGAGCGACGCCGAGTTCAACGCGGCGCTCGACCAGGCGATCGAGAGCATCTTCCAGGCTTCGAAGACCTGAGCTAAGGCGATCCGCCGCGATCGCCCGACGGCGGGCGGCCGCCGCCACGGCCGCGGCGGTTCACCAGCCCATGGCGTAGTAGGTCATCGCCCGCCGCACATTGTCGCGCACGATGCCGTTGAAGCCGCGCAGGTGCGCGAAGCGCTCGCGCAGCCGCCCGGCGACGAGCTCCGGGATCTGCGCTTCGGGCGTGCCTGCGTCCATTTCCTTCTTCGTCTCGGCCAGCAGCGCCTCGAGGTATTCGCGGCGCTCGCCGAGCCGCGATTCGTGGGCGAGCACCGGGCCGTGACCGCCGACGTACTGCGTGAAGCTCCAGCCCTCGAGCTCGCG
>JADLDF010000331.1 GCA_020846815.1 Gammaproteobacteria bacterium
CCCGCCGGCCAGCTCGCCTGGCGGCCGAGCAGCGCGCGCTCGCCGTCGGTGACCAGCACGATGATCGCCGGGTCGATGCGCGGGAAGACCTCCGTGCCGCAGGCGGCGTTCGCGCAGCGCATCGCATGGCCGGCGCGCATCGGCACATTGCGCGCGCCGCAGACGCCGCAATAACGATGGCGGCCGCGCCAGTAGCTGAGCGCGCGTGCATAGGCGAGCAGGCTCGCCTCGGTCTGCTCGAGCAGCGGCGCGAGCGGTCGCAGTTCCTCGAAGCGCGCGCCGGCGAGGCCCGTGAGCTCGGAGGGGTTGCGGTCGGCCGGTGCATCGGCTTCGCCGACCTCGACCAGCACGCAGCGCGTCTCGCGGTACCAGCCGAGCAGCAGCATCGACTCGCGCGCGGCGCGGCGCACCAGTGGATGCTCGCCGCCGAGGAACGCGACCCCGGGCTGCGGCTCGCCGATGACGAGTTGCGCGGTGCCGCGCGCCAGCACATAGCGTGTCCGCGGATCGCCGCGCGCTTCCTCCCACCACTGCTCGTGCTCGCGCGCCGCGGCACGCCGGTCGATGTACGGGCCGGCGAGGAAGTTCCAGGAGGAAGTGGCGCGGCGGGCTTCGGTCATGGCGGGGCGCGGCGGCGCCGGCGAGGGCGGCAGGTCCCCGCGATTCTAGGCCATCGGCGCAGGGGCCGCATGCGTGGCCGTGCGGCGCACGGGCGGCGGCGCGGGACGCAGCGGCTCGCCGCAGCTCAGACACTCGGGCGTGCGCAACGTCAGCGGGTCGCCGAAGCCGAGGCCGTGGCAGCGCCGGCAGGACTGCAGCCGGATCTCGTTGCCGGCGGCGAGCGCGATGGCGAGGAAGGCCGCGTGCTCGAAGCTGATCTGGGGCTCGTGCGCGATGCGACGATAGGTCTCGTAGGCATCGCACAGCAGCTCGCCGCGCACCACGCTCGGCAGCGTGCGCGCCGCCTCGGAGAGGCGCTGCGCGGGCAGCACGCCGAACATCGAGAAGACCGCGACCAGGCAGGCCGTGTCCTGCTGCAGCGTGCGCGAACGTGCGAAGAACGACACCTGGCGCGGCGACTTGCCGCGGTGGCGGCGCACGCAGGCGCCGTCGCTGGCGCGCACGTAGGAGCGATAGAGCTTGCGGATCCGGTCGTCGGTGAGGCCGGTCCATTGGCGAATGGTTTGCGTCCGCGCCTCGTGGCGGATCAGGCGCACGGCCAGGTCGTAGCGCAGCCGGTCGCGGCTGTAGCGGTCGTCGGTGACGCGCATGGTCGGATTCCCCGTTTGGTCGATGATTCTAATTTTGGTAAAAATATCCCAAAAATTGGCTGGCCTGCCAAGCGGTCCCGGGCGAGCATTTCTCCCCGGAACGGGGAGGAATGGATGGCGACACAGCAGCAAGCGGCGCCCAAGGTGCGGCGCGAGAGTCGGGCTGGCAGGATCCTGGATGCCGAGACGCAGCAGCAGGTCGCAGAGCTGAACCTGCGCGGCATCGCGCTGGTTCGCGCGGCCCTCGCTGCCGGGCCGGAGCTGGCGCCGGCTGCCGGGTCCGGCGGGGCGGGGCCGCCTGCGGCCGTTCCGCTGCCGGCGGCGCTGAGTGCGCTGCGGCGGGAGTGGCTCGCGCTCGACGAGGCGGCGCAGGGTCGCCTCGCCGGGAGCCCCTATCTGCTCTTCGAGTTCGGGCTCTCAGGCGCCAGCACCGGCACCGGCACGGCTACCGCCGTGTCGCTGGCGCGGGTCGTCCATGACGGCAAGGTTCCGTCCGCGGTCGGCAGCGTCTCAGCCGCGCCATTTGCCGGTGCCGAGGGTCGCGTGTTCGTGCGACTGCTGCGGCACTACGCCTGGCATCTCGTGCGCTCGTCACCGGCGGTCACGGTATTCGTGCTCGGCGTGCCGTGGGCGGCGCTCGAGGCCCTGCGCGCGATGAGCCTGTCATGCGTCGAGGCGCTCGGCGAGGTTGCGCCGGGCGGGCTGCGGCTGCGCTGGGACGACCAGCCGGCACTGTGGAAAGACTGGCTCGCCGCCGCGCGAGGCGACGATGCCGCAGCGCTCTGGGCCGTGCAGCTACGTGGCCTGCAGCGGATCGCGGGTCTCTGTCGTGAGGCAGCCGAGCTGTAGTGCGTCGCGCCGGGCGCCGAAGTCTTCGTAAGTATGTGAGGTGGCAGCGGTTGAAGCCCTTCGAGCAGTTCGCGGCGATGATCGTGCGGCATTGGGCCGGCATCGCCGCCTACTGCCGGCCCGAGAACAAAGTCGCGCTCGGCTTCGTCGAGGGGCTGAACAACAAGATCCGCGTCATCCAGCGTCGCGCCTACGGCTTGCAGGACGAGGAGTACCTGCGGCTCAAGGTGCTCACCTGCACGCTGCCGGCGATCTGAGCGAAACGGGCTTTTTCACCCACTCGTTTTCACGAAGACCCTATCAAAGCAAGCATTTCTCCCCGAAGCGGAGACAAATAGATGGCGACCCAGCTCGTAGCGGCCGCTGCGATGCACCGCGAACTGCGGGTCGGTGCACCGCCAAGACCTAGCTGCAGGTGACGGAAGTCGACAACGCGTGGTCGAGGTCCTGCTCGGGAGGCTCGTGGAGGCGGGAGGCGCGCCCGCGCCGGGTTGAGCCATGCGTGCAAGCAGTTGCACGCCGCCGCGGTGCATGTGCCGTCGCGCGTCGCTGAGTGGGGTGGGGTGAACGCGCGCTCCTGCGCTTAGCGCCGCGCGTAGCCGCTGCCGTCGAGCCAGATCGCGGTCTTCGGGTCGGCCGGGTCGGCGACGATCAGTCGCGTCTCGCGCCGGCCGTCGTCCCAGTCGAGCCGCAGCAGTAGGCCGTCGATGCGGTAGCGGCCGCGCTGGCCGGGGGCCAGGCCAGCGCTCGCGATCGCCACGTCGCCAGCCGCGGCGCTCGTGCCGGCGCCCGCGCCGCGCAGCACGTGGCCGTCGCGCGTGAACGTGAGCTCCTGCCAGGCGACGACGCTGTCGCTGCCGCCGACCACGAGGTTGCCGGCGCCGGCGAGTGCGCGGAAGCGGCCCTCGAGCCGGAAATCCTCCGGCAGCCTGGCATGCAGGGTCTGGAAGTGCAGCCTGCGCCACTGTGTCGCGCCGTTCGCGACAGTCTCGAGCTGCAGCTCGCCGTCCTGACGGCGCCAGTGGGTTCAGGCTCGCGGATTCGTGCGGCGGTGCACCTCGAGCCCCTCCGCCGTGGCCAGCGCCGCGACGTCGAGCAGTGCCGCGCCATCGCGGAACAGCATCACGGGAAAGATCCGCGTGGTCAGGAAGCCGCCGACACCCGGGGTCAGGCGCGAGTGGAAGCCGAAGCCCTCGAGGTTGAGTGCGGTTTCGGCCGCTGCGCCGCGCAGGTCCTGCGGCGGCGCGGCGAGCATCGGCGGGGCGACGACGGCCCGGGTTCTGGTTTCGGTCGGTCCGGGATTGCGGTGGTTTCGCAGGGGTGCTCGAATGCGCGGCCGGGCCGTGGGACCGGACCAGGTCGCGTCGGCACCGGCCGGCCGTTGCGAATCGAACGCAGGCCGCGCTGCGGTGGGCAGGGGCGATACCGCCGGTGGAACCGGCCGCCGACCCGGGCTGCCGGGACGCGGGGCCCGCCTGTAAACTGCCAGCCCGGACCACACCCGCCTCCCATTCGTCACAGTCGGTTCTTTTCCCGTTTCCTCATCCATGCACGCGCTGTCGGTCCGCGGTCTCGTCAAGACGTACCGGAATGGTATCCAGGCCCTGAAGGGCGTCGACCTCGACGTCGAACAGGGCGATTTCTTCGCGATGCTCGGGCCCAATGGCGCCGGCAAGAGCACGCTGATCGGCATCGTCACCTCATTGGTCAACAAGTCCGCCGGCAAGGTCAGCGTGTTCGGCCACGACCTCGACACCGGGCTCGAGGCTGCCAAGGCCTGCATCGGGGTCGTGCCGCAGGAAATGAACCTGAACCTGTTCGAGACGCCGGAGACGATCGTCGTGAATCAGGCGGGGTTCTACGGCATCCCCCGCCAGCTCGCGCGCGAGCGTGCCGAGAAGTACCTGAAGGCGCTGTCGCTCTGGGAGCGCCGCGACAAGATGGCCCGTGCGCTCTCCGGCGGCATGAAGCGTCGGCTCATGATTGCGCGCGCCCTGGTGCACGAGCCGCGCCTGCTGATCCTCGACGAGCCGACCGCCGGCGTCGACATCGAGATCCGTCGGTCGATGTGGGAATTCCTGCGCGAGCTGAATGCCTCGGGCACGACGATCATCCTGACGACCCACTATCTGGAGGAAGCCGAGTCGCTGTGCCGGAACATCGCGATCATCGACGGCGGGCGGATCGTCGAGGCGGATCGCATGGATCGGTTGCTGCGCAAGCTGCACAGCGAATCCTTCGTGCTGACGTTGCGTCACCCGCTCGCGGCGGCGCCGACGCGCGCGGGCTACGACATCGAGCTCGTCGACGAGCACACGCTCGAGGTCGAGGTCACCCGCGACCGCAACCTCAACGACCTGTTCGCGACGCTCAGCGCCGACGGCATCGAAGTGCTCTCGATGCGCAACAAGGTGAACCGGCTGGAGGAGATCTTCATGCGCCTGGTCGACAAGGCCGGCACGGACGTCACGTCGGATGCGGGGACGGGGGCCGTCGTGCCGCCTGCCGCCGCGTCGCGGCACAGCGGAGCACATACGTGAACGCCACCGCCGGAAACGCACGTGCGGCCGGCCGCGCCGCACCGCCGCATGCCGTCGGCCGGACGCGCTGGATCGGCTTCCGCACGATCCTGGCGCGCGAGTACGGGCGCGTCATCCGCATCTGGGCGCAGACGCTCGTGCCCTCGGCGATCACGGCGACGCTGTACTTCGTGATCTTCGGCAGCCTGATCGGGCG
>JADLDF010000332.1 GCA_020846815.1 Gammaproteobacteria bacterium
CGACGGGCTTGGTCAGGAAGCCGAAAGCGCCCATCTGCGTGGCCTGCACGGCATCGGGGATGGTGCCGTGGGCCGTGAGGATGATGACCTTGAGGCCCGGATAGCGGTTCTGCAGCTCCTTGAGCAGCCCGATGCCGTCCATCTCGTCCATGCGCAGGTCGGTGACGACCAGGTCGGGACGGAAGCGGCTCGCGGCGGCGAGCGCCTGGGCGCCGCTCTCGACGGCTTCGACTTCGTAGTTCTCGGCACGCAGCCGGATAGTCAGCAGCCGCAGCAGGCCGGGGTCGTCGTCGACCACGAGGATGCGGGCCTTGCGCCTGGGAATCTGCAGTACAGCGTTCATGGTCGTCCCTCCGGGGCGGTGGGCTTGCGTGCGGGTACGGTGGTCTGGCGTTCGATGTTGGCGATGGCGTCGAGCTTGGCCTGCGCGTCCTCGAGGGCCTTGCGCAGCCGGACGTTCTCTTCGCTCTCGGCGGCGAGGCGGCGGTTCAGAGCGGCGAGCCGCTCGCGCTCCGCGCGGTCGGAGTCGTTCTGCAGGCGGCGGTTCTCCGCAGCCAGTGCGAGCTGGCGGTCGACCTTCTGCAGCTCGAGGAAGGCCGCAGCGTGCTCCACGGGCGTCATCGCCTCGGGCGCGGACAGCAGCTGGCGCAGCAGCTTCTGGGCGAGCACGGCGTCGGTGGACGGATGCCCCGGAGTCGCGACCGCCAGCGCGTAGCGCAGCTCGCTCGAGGGCGTCGGCATGGTGTCGTAGTCGCGCCGGATGTTGGCGAAGATCTCGGCCTGCTCGGCCGTGCCGGCCTTGGCAAAGCGGTGCAGCAGCTCGAGGTAGAACGCCAGCGACTGCGCCTGCATCTGGTTGCGGTCGGGCAGGGCCACGGCTTCGGTGGTGCGGTCACGCTCGGGGCTCGTGACCGTGCAGCCGGCCAACAGCGCGGTGAGCGCCGCGATGCCGACGAACGCGCCGGGATGGAGGACAGGGGCGTGGTGACGCATGGCTCGCTCAGGCGGCATGGGCCGTGGTCTCGGCGCCCGCGGGCGACTCGGCGCGCAGCGGCATGCGGATGCGGAAGTGGGCACCGGAGAACTCGCCGTCGATGATCTCGACGGAGCCACCGTGGACGGTCACGAACTCCATGACGACCGAGAGGCCGATGCCGGTGCCCTTGACCGAGCGGCCCGAAGGCTTGCCGGTGTAGAACGCGTCGAAGATCCGCGCACGATCCTCCGGGGGGATCCCCGGGCCGGAATCGGCGACGTCGAGCACGAACACCTCGCCCTCGGCATGGGCCCGGACGTGGATCGTGCCACCGCGCGGCGAATACTTGATGGCGTTCGACAAGAGGTTCTCCAGGATCAGCCGCAGCTTGCCGCGATCGGCGTACAGCGTCAGGTCGTCCACCTTGACGTCGAGGCGCACGCGCTGCGAGAGCAGCGTGAGCTGCTGGTTCTCGAGCACCTGCTTGATCAGCGGGCGCGCGCGGAACTCGGACAGTTCCAACCCCAGGCTCTGGCTCTGCCAGGCGCTGAACGACAGCAGGTTTTCGATGAGTCGCTGCAGCTTGATGCCGTTGTCACGCAGGATGGCCGTCACTTCGCGCTGCCCGCTGTCGAGCTCGCCCACAGCACCGTCCATCAAAAGGTCCGTGCCCTCCCGGATATTGGCAAGCGGCGTCTTGAGCTCATGTGACATATGTCGCAGGAATCGGTTCCGTTCCTGGGCGAGGTCGAGCAGGCGCTGGCGCAGCCACTCCAGCTGGCGGCCGAGGCGCTCGAGGTCGAGCGGGCCGGTCACGACGATGGGATGGGAAAACGTGCCCCGGCCGAGCTCGCTGATGGCGCGGTCGATCTGCCGCAGCGGCCGGCCGATCCAGAAAGTGACCAGCAGCACCACGACCAGGGTCAGCGGCACCAGCAGCGCCGACTGCAGGAACAGGCGCTGGCGGGCGGCATCGGCCTGCAGGCGCAGCGCCGTGAGCTCGTTGTCGAGCTGGCGGTTGCCGCCTTCGGCGACCCGGCCGGCGACCTCGTTGAGACGCTCGAAACGCGTCAGCAGGGCTTCGTAGTCCGGCGTGCCTGGCGGGGTCTCGAGCACGCCCTGGCGCAGCGACTGCTGCAGGCGCTGCACCGAGGCGAGCAGGGGGCTCGCGTCGGTGCCCGCGAGCTGCAGCGCGAGCTGCTGGCGGGTCGCGTTCAGCCGCTCGTCGGTCTGCGAATAGGCGTCCAGCAGCTTGTCGTCGCCGAGCACCTGATAGAGGCGCGCAGTGCGCTCGAGCGCGGCGATGGAACTCAGCAGCACCTGGCTCGATCGCGTGGCCTCGACGCCGCGCAGCACCAGTTCCTGGCTGGTGTTGGCGAGCTTGCGCATCTGCACTGCGGCATTGAGCACCGCGACGGCCAGCGGGATCGCGGCCAGGGCGAGGCCGAACAGCATGAGGCTGCTGAGGGATTTGGGGCGGGCCCAGCGCATTCCCGGCATTTTAGGCCAGTGCAGGCCGGCGCGGGCGGCGGCGTGACGGTCGGGACAGCAACTGTATGCAGTTGCCGACAGTCGACGCGGGTTCCGGGACGCGCCGCGGCCGGACGTCCCTGGTCGGCGTATTCGCACCTCGCCGTCGGGAGAGTGCCGCGCCCGGCTGTGGGCGGCAGGCGAGGCGCGGGCGGGGGTGCGACGCCGCCGGGACTAGGCCCAGGGCTGGACGGCCAGCCTCCGTTCCCAGGCGAGGGAGGAGCGGACGATCTCGTCGAGGTCGTCGAGCCGCGGCGTCCAGCCGAGCGCCTGCTTGATGCGGTCGGCGCGGGCGACCAGCACCGGCGGGTCGCCGGCGCGGCGCGGTTCCTCACGCACGTTCAGGCGCGTGCCGCCGACGCGCTCGATCGACTGCAGGACCTCGCGGACGCTGTAGCCGTGGCCGTAGCCGCAGTTGAGCGTGGTCGAGGCACCGCCCTCGCGCAGGTAGCGCAGCGCGTCGAGGTGCGCGGTCGCGAGGTCGGTGACGTGGATGTAATCCCGCACTCCCGTGCCGTCGGACGTCGGGTAGTCGGTGCCGAACACCGCGAGCCCCGGGCGCTTGCCGACCACGGCTTCGGCGGCCACCTTGATCAGCAGCGTGGCCTCGCGGGTCGACTGGCCGATGCGGCCGGCAGGATCGGAGCCGGCGACGTTGAAATAGCGCAGCACCACGTGCCGCAGTGCCGAGGCGGCGGAGAGGTCCCGCAGCATCCACTCGGACATGAGCTTGGAGGTGCCGTAGGGGTTGATCGGCGCGGTCGGCGTGTCCTCGCTGGCGAAGCCGCTCTCAAGGATGCCGTAGACAGCCGCCGTAGAGGAGAACACGAAATTGCGCACCCCGTGCTCCGCGCAGGCCTGCAGGAGGTTCCGCGTCGAGCAGGTGTTGTTGCCGTAGTATTTGAGCGGATCGCGGACGGATTCGGGGACGATGGTATGCGCGGCGAAGTGCAGGACGGTGTCGATGCGGTGCTCGCGCAGCAGGCGGCCGACGAGCTCGCGGTCGCCGACTTCGCCGACGACCAGCGGAGTATCGAGCACGGCCTGGCGGAAGCCGGTGGACAGGTTGTCGAGCACGATGACCTGTTCGCCGCGTTCGCGCAGCTGCAGGACGACGTGGCTGCCGATGTAGCCGGCGCCGCCGGTGACGAGGACGGTTGACTGGGACATGCAGGTTTCCGCGACGATGATGCTCAGGAACGACAGGCCGACGATCATAGCCAAGCCGCCCGCGGCGGGCGTGATGCGACCGACATTGTGTGCGGGTGCCCACCCATGACGCGCTTCACGGATCGTCCCTTCGATGCCCTGTCGCCCGACGCGGTGCTGGCCGCGGCCGAGGCGCTGGGCATCGAGTGTGACGGGCGGCTGTTCGCGCTCAACAGTTACGAGAACCGCGTCTACCAGGTCGGCTCGAGCAGCCACGGCAGCCTGGTCTTCAAGTTCTACCGGCCCGGCCGCTGGAGCGATGCGCAGATCCTGGAGGAACATGCGTTCGCGCTCGAGCTCGCGGCGGCGGAGCTGCCGGTCGTCGCGCCGCTGGCGTTCGACGGCCGCACGCTGTGCCGTCGCGACGGCCTGCGCTACGCGGCCTTCCCGCGACGCGCGGCGCGCGCCGTCGAGCTCGATTCCCGTGGCTCGCTGGAACTCATCGGCCGCAGCCTGGGGCGGCTGCATGCGATCGGCGCGCAGACGCGCTTCGCGGTGCGGCCGGCGCTCGGGGTCGAGCGGCTCGGCTGGCAGGCGCGCGACATGCTGCTCGGCTCGGATCTGCTCGACGAGTCGATAGCGGCGCGTTATGAAGAGGTCTCGCGTGAGCTGCTCGAGGCTGTCGATGCCGCCTGGTCGGGATTCGGGCCCGTATCCATGATCCGCATCCATGGCGACTGCCACCTCGGCAACGTGCTCTGGGACGAGCACGGGCCGGTATTCGTCGACCTCGACGATTGCATGACCGGGCCACGGATCCAGGACCTCTGGATGTTCATCTCCGGCTCCGCTGATGAGCGCCGTGGCCAGTGGGACGAGCTCTGCGCAGGCTACCGGCAGTTCGCCGACCTCGACGAGGCGGAGATCGCGCTGATCGAGCCGCTGCGCGCGCTGCGCATGGTCCATCACAGCGCCTGGATCGCCGCCCGCTGGAACGATCCGGCGTTCCCGCGTGCCTTCCCGTGGTTCACGAGCCCGCGCTACTGGCAGGAGCATCTGAGCGATCTGTGGCAGCAGCTCGAGGCCGTGGCGGAGCCGCCGATGGCGGCGCCACCGTAGCCCGCGCCGGGGGCCGGCAGCCACGGGCCCTCGTCCGGTCCTCCCCCAGCCAGGGCCAAGGGCAAGCTCGAGCCGTCAGCCACGGCCGGTCCACCTCTGGCCGTCGCCCGGCCTCCCGGGGCCAGGCCCCGATGTCCCCGGCCGGCAGCCGTACCTCGTCACAGTTATCGCATCCGGCCGGGCGGGGCTCCCGGTGGCCTGTGCTACGGTCGGACGACCCCTGCTGGAGCCATCGATGCCGGCCATCGTGCCCTTTCCGGTCCCTTTCCCGTGCCTGCGCCCCCCGCTTGCGCCATTCGTGGCCCTGGTCGCGGCGCTGGTCGTGACCGCCTGCGGCGGCGGCGGTGCGGACCCGGGCGGGACGATTGCGGTGGCGCCGGCACCGGGGGCGACGTCCGTCACCGTGACCGGGACCGCCACTTTCGACCGCGTGCCGTTCGTCACCACCGCGGGCGGCGGGCTCGACTTCGCGCGTGCGACGCCCGCGCCGGCCCGCGGCGTGACGCTCGAGGCCGTGGCCGCGTCGGGCCAGACCGTGCTGGCCTCGACCACGACCGATGCCAATGGCCAGTTCGCGCTCGACGTGCCTTCCGGCACCGAGCTGTTCCTGCGCATGAAGGCCGAAATGCGTCGCAGCGGCGCGCCGTCCTGGCTCGTGACGGTGCGCGACAACACGGCCGGCGATGCCCTGTACGTCGTGGACACGCCGAGCTTCGGCAGCGGCAGTGCGGCGCTGCGCCGCGACGTCCATGCCGGCAGCGGCTGGGCGGCGGGCAGCGGCTATACCGGGCCGCGCGCGGCCGCGCCGCTCGCGATCCTCGACACGATCTGGCAGGCGATGCAGCTCGTGCTCTCGGCCGATGCGTCGGCGGGCTTTCCCGAGCTCAAAGCCTACTGGAGCCCGCGCAACATCGGCTGCCACGAAGGCGCAGGGGGCTTCTGCGATGGCACGGCGGCGGCGCGGGCCCGCGGCGAGATCGGCACCAGCTTCTACGCGATCCTCGGTTCGCAGGGCGCGAGCATCTACGTGCTCGGCGCGGCCGACGTCGATTCGGACGAGTTCGACCAGCACGTGCTGGCCCACGAATGGGGCCACTACTACCAGGACAACTTCTCGCGCGACGACAGCACCGGCGGGCCGCATTCGGCCAGCGAGCGGCTCGACCTGCGGGTCGCCTTCAGCGAGGGCTGGGGCAATGCCTTCGCCGGCATGGTCCGCGGCGATCCGGTCTATCGCGACAGCTTCGGCGCGCAGCAGCACAGCGACTTCGCGATCGACGTCGAGAACAATGCCGTGACCTTCCCCGGCTGGTTCAGCGAAGCCTCGGTGCATTCGATCTTCTACGACCTGTTCGATGCGGCGAACGAGGCCGGCGACACGGTCGAGCTCGGCTTCGGACCCGTCCACGCGGCCATGCGCGGCGGGATCCGCGACACGCCCGCGTTCACCTCGGTGTATGCACTGCTCAATGCGCTGCGCACTTCGCGGCCGGACCAGGCGGCCGGCATCGCCGCGCTCGCCGGCGGGCAGCTCATCGCCGCGGCGCCGGACGACTTCGGCAGCGGCGAGAGCAATTCGGGGGGCGATGCGCGAAATCTGCCGATCTTCCCGCTGATGACGCCCGGGACGACGCGCCAGCTGTGCTCGAATCTGCCTGCCGGTCGATCCGCGGTCTACAACAAGCTCGGCAACCGACGCTACCTGCGTTTCACGCTCGCGGTCAGCGGCATGGTGTCGATCGCCGTCCGCAACGGCCGCAGCGGTACCGACCCGGACATCATCCTGTATGCTGCGGGCGTAGAGCGCGGCCGGGCGGAAAGCCAGGCCTCGGGGATCGAAACCCTGACCCTGCCGCTGCAGGCCGGCACCTACGTCGCGGAGATCTACGAATACTCCAACGTCGAGGGAACGGCGCCTCGCGGCAACGAGTGTTTCGACGTGACGCTGACCGTCTCCTGACCGTTTCGAGGCGTAAGTTCCATGCACAGCATCTTTGCGCTCACGATCGTACGGCTCGCGCTCGCGGCCATCGCGCTCGGCACGCTGGCCGCCTGCGCCGGTGGCGATGCGCCGACCCAGGCGAAGCAGGACGGGCGCGGCACGCCGGCCGGGGCGGACCTGCGGCCGCGCGGCAAGGCTGCCGTCGACGGCATGGTCGCGGCAGTCTCCGCGACCGGCAAGCCGGGAGCACCGGTCGAGCTGAAGTTCGACATCGCCGCGCGGCCCGAGCTCGGCCAGCCGCTCGAGGTCGCCGTCGCAGTCGTGCCGCGCAGCGCCGACGTCGGCCAGCTGCGCGTCGTGTTCCAGTCGAACGAGGCCGTCGAGGTGCAGTCGGGCAACGAGGCGGTGCAGGACAAACCCGTGGACGGCGTCGCGATGACCCATACGGTCACGGTCGTGCCGCGGCGCGAAGGCGTGTTCTACCTCGGTGCCGTCGCGCTGATCGAAGGCCCGGGCGGCTCGGTGGCGCGCAGCTTCGCGATCCCGATCATCGTCGGCGACCCGGTCGCGGCCGAGCGGGCCCTCGCCGCGAAGCCGGCCCAGGGCACGGTATCGAAGTCCGCGGGCGGCGAGGACGTCGTCTCGCTGCCCGCCTCGGCAGCACCCTGAGTCTCCTCCGGGCCGCGGCCCGGCGCAGCGGGTCAAATGCGAGCCCGGTCACGGGGTCGCCCGCGGCGCGTCCCTATGATTCCGCAGGTGAGTCCCGCTCGCCCGTACCATGCCGCGCCGCGCGTCCGGCGCTGACGACCCCGCTGCGCGCCCGCGCGCGCGCGCGGCCGGTACGACGCCCCCGGCCGCGCCGCAGCCGCTGCATCCGCTGCTGGCGCGGCAGGTGCGCGAGCTCGTCGTCGCGGCCGACGGTGCGCCGCTCGCGGTCGATGAGCTGCTGCAGCGGATCAGCCGCCATTACGCACGCATGGAGGCCGAGCGCCGTGTGCTGGCACGGGTGCTGCGGCGCTCGTCGGGCGCCACGCGGCCGGTCGCCGGCCTCGCACAACGGGACGGCGAGGCGCGCCACACCGAGGCCACGGCGCAGCACCGCAGCCAGCTGATCGCCGCGGGCGAGCGCGCGGTGCTCGAGAACGTCGCCGCCAACGCGCCGCTCGAGCGCTCGCTCGAGACCATCGTCGCCCTCGTGGAGTCGGTCGCGCCGGGCTGCATCGCCACCGTCAGCGTGGTCGCGAACGATGCGCCACGCTTCGAGACCGTCTGCGCACCGCGCCTGCCGGCAGTGCTGCGCGCGGTGCTGGACCGGGCCGGCGTGGACATCCGCAACGGCTCCTGTGCCGCGGCGGTGCATCTCGGGCGGCTGGTCGCGGTCGCCGATGCCAGCGACGACCCGCACTGGCGTTCGCGCCGCGACGCGATCCTTGCGTCCGGACTGCGCGCGGCCTGGTCGGTGCCGATCCGCGGCGGCAGCGGCCGGATCGTCGGCGCGGTCGGCTTGTACCGCGCCGCGCCGGGCCTGCCCGACCGCGCCGCGACCGAGCTGCTGGCCGACGCGGCGCGGCTGGCCGGCATCGCGATCGAGCGGCGGCGCTCCGAGGAAGCGCTGCGCGGCAGCGAGGCGAAGTTCCGCGGCCTGTTCGAATCCGTCATGGAGGGCGTGTACCAGAGCTCCACGGGCGGGCGCCTGATCTCGGTGAACCCGGCGTTCGTGAAGATCCTCGGCTATGGATCGGCCGAGGAACTGTACGCGCTGCCGAGCGTCGCGATGCTCTACTGGAACCCCGCCGACCGCGGCGAGTTCGCGCGTCAGCTCGAGGCGAGCGGCGAGGTGCGCAGCGCCGAGTACGCGCTGCGGCGCGGCGACGGCCAGCAGATCGTGGTGCTGGAGAGTGCGCGCGCGGTGCGCGACGCGGATGGTCGCACGATCGCCTTCGAGGGCACGATCGCCGACATCACCGAACGCAAGCGCGCCGAGCAGGTGATCTTCCAGGAGAAGGAACGCGCCCAGGTCACGCTGCAGTCGATCGGCGACGCGGTGATCACGGCCGACGCCGACGGCCGCATCGACTACATGAACCCGGTCGCCGAGCAGATGACCGGCTGGACACTGGCCGACGTGCTGGGCCGGCCGATCGGCGAGGTGCTGCGGCTGGTCGACGATTCGACGCGCGAGCCGCTCGAGAACCCGCTGCTGCGCGCGCTGCGCAGCGGGGCGAGCGTCGGTCCGACCGACCATACGGTGCTGCTCGACCGCGACGGGCGCGATCGGGCGATCCAGGATTCCGCGGCGCCGATCCGCGACCGCGGCGGCCGCATCGCCGGTGCCGTCGTCGTGTTCCACGACGTCACGCGCGAGCGGCGCCTGCGCCGCGCGCTGGCGTTCCAGGCCTCGCACGACGCGCTGACGGGCCTGATCAACCGCCGCGAATTCGATGCGCGCCTGCAGGCGGCCCTGCAGAGCGCGCGCCGCAGCGGCGGCGGCCACGCGGTGCTGTACGTCGACCTCGACCAGTTCAAGCTGGTCAACGACACCTGCGGCCACCTGGCCGGCGACCGGC
>JADLDF010000333.1 GCA_020846815.1 Gammaproteobacteria bacterium
GGCCGTGGTGTCGAGCGCGCGCTGGAAGGCGAGCAGCCCGGAAAGGCCCGACGACAGGACTTGCGACACGTTGCGTTACTCCACGGGCATCCGGGTACCGGGCCCGTCAGCTGGTACGTTCTGGCGGCTGTATCGGCAAGCCGTCGCCGGCCTTGAGGCGGCCGTCGAGGATCTCCCCGACCCCGGCGACGACCGAGGTGAGCTTGCGGGCATAATCCGGGTCGGTGGCGTAGCCCCCCTGCTGCAGCGCGCAGGCGAAGGCCGCGGCATCGTCGCCGGTGCCGATCGCGGCCGCGTAGCGCGCCGAGCCCTGCAGCAGTCCGACATAATCCCCGAAGCTCGCGCCGGGCGATTCGTAGGCGCGGAAGCGCTCGACGCGGCTCGCGGCCACGCCGCCTTCGAACTCGAGCGTCGTGGCACCCACGGCCGCACCCTGCCAGGACGCACCGGCCTTGATCCCGAACAGGTTGTAGCTCGGCTGGCCGTCCGCGCCACGGGGCATGGAGCGGCCCCAGCCCGTTTCCAGCGCCGCGTGCGCGATCAGCGTGCGCGGTGCGACGCCGAGCTGCCGCGCCGCCGCCTCGGCGTGCGGCAGCATCTCGCGTACGAAGGCCTCACGCTGGGCGTCGCTGGTACCGGCGGCCGGTGCCGTGCCAGCGGCGCGCGTCGTGGCCGGCCCAGCTGCGGAGCCCGAGGCCAACGCCGCGATGGCAGCGGACGACGCGGCCGGAGCGGAACCGGCCGCTGGGACCGATGCCGAGGCCGTGGCCGCGACAGCGGCGGTCGAGGCGCCGGAGGCTGCCGCCGCACCCTGCGCCGGTGCGCCTGCGCCCGCACGCAGCAGCTGTTCCACCATCATCTCGGCCAGGCCCAGACCGCGCCCGCGCGACAGCTCGATCGACAGCTGGTCGTCGAACATGTCGCGGTAGAAGCCGCTCTGCTGCGAATCGAACAGCGCGTCGCCCTGGCTCGCCTGCCGCATGCTCTGCAGCAGCATGCGCGTGAACACACTCTCGAACTGGCGCGCGGTTTCGCGCAGCGCCGCCGGATCCTGCGCCCGCGCCTCGCGCTTCAGCGCCGTCAGCGACTGCAGGTCGTTGTAGTTCGTGCCACGCGTCGGATCGATCGCCATCGTGGCGGCCTCAGATCACGATCAGCTCGGCACGCAGCGCGCCGGCCTGCTTCAGTGCCTCGAGTATGGCGACCAGGTCGCCGGGCGCGGCGCCGACGCGGTTGACCGCCTGCACGAGCTCGTCGAGCGACACGCCCGCCTCGAACTTGAACATGCGCGCCGGCGGCGCCTCGACGCTGACCTCAGAGCGCGGCGCGGCCACGGTGCTGCCCTCGGCGAAGGCGTTCGGCTGGCTCACGTCGGTGCGCTCGGTGATGGTCACCGACAGCGAGCCATGCGCGACCGCCGCCGGCATCACGCGCACGTTGCTGCCGATCACGACCGTGCCGGTGCGCGAGTTCACGATCACGCGCGCCGGAGCGGCGCCCGGCTCGATCTCCACGTTCTCGAGCGTCGCGACATAGGCGATGCGCTGCCCCGGGTCGACCGGCGCGGCGACCCGCACCGAGACCGCGTCGAGCGCCGTGGCCGTGCCCGCGCCGAGCAGGTCGTTGATGCCCGCCGCGAGCCGCGTCGCCGTGGTGAAGTCGGGTGTGTTGAGATTGAGCGTGACGTAGGGCTCGGTCGCGAAGCTGGTCGGCACCGTGCGCTCGACCGTGGCGCCGTTCGGGACCCGCCCGCCACTCGGCACGTTCAGCGCGATGCGCGAGCCGTCCTTGCCCGACACGCCGAAGCCGCTGACGATCAGGCTGCCCTGGGCGATCGCATAGACCTCGCCGTCGATGCCGCGCAGCGGCGCCATCAGCAGCGTGCCGCCGCGCAGGCTGCCGGCGTTGCCGATCGAGGCGACGGTCACGTCGATGGTCTGGCCCGGCTTGGCGAAAGGCGGCAGCTCGGCGCTGACGGTGACCGCGGCGACGTTCTTGAGCTGCGGATTCACGTTCGGCGGGATCGTGACGCCGAAGCGCGCCAGCATGTTCTTGATGCTCTGCACCGTGAACGGCGCCTGGCTGGTCTGGTCGCCCGTGCCGTCGAGGCCGACGACCAGGCCATAGCCGACGAGCTGGTTGCTGCGCACGCCGGCGACCGAGGCGAGATCCTTGACGCGTTCGCGCGGCAGACCGGCCTGCGCAGTGCCGGCCGCGCCGGCGATGGCGCCCGACGGCGGCGCGGTCGCCGCGGTGGCCGCGCCGGCGAACAGCGCGGCGCAGATCAAGGTGAGCGGAAATCGTGTCGGCATCGTCGCCTCCTCAGAACGGCAGCTTCGGCGACATGAAGAACCGTGCCAGCCAGCCCGGTGCGTTCGCGTCGGCCAGCGCGCCCTTGCCCGCATAGGTGATCGAGGCGTTCGCGACCTTCGAGGACGGCACCGTGTTGTCGGGCTCGATGTCGATCTGCCGGATGAGGCCGCTGAGGCGCACGAGCTCGCGGCCCTGGTTGATGGTGATCCACTTCTCGCCCCGCACCAGCAGCGTGCCGTTCGGCAGGCGCCGCGCGACCGTCACGGTGATGTCGCCGCTCAGGCGGTTGCTCTGCCGGCTCGAGCCTTCGCCGTCGAAGCTCGAATCGTTCTCCACGCCGCCGCTGAGGATCTCGGTGCCGTTGATCGTCACCGGGCGCCCGGCCACGGTCGGTCCGGGCAGCGTCACCGAGGTCGACTTGGCGGTCGAAGTGCTCGCGCTCTTGGAGGCGTTGGTGTTCTCGACCAGGCGGATGGTCAGGATGTCGCCTACCCGGCGCGCCGTCGCATTCTCGAACAGCGGCACGTCGTAGCCGGCCTGGTAGATCGCGCCGTTGCCATAGGGCGGCTCGACGGCGGTCTCGGGTAGCGGCGGCTCCCAGGGGCCGGCGTCGTGGCCGAAGCTGGCGCAGCCGCCGCCGAGCACGGCGAGCGTGGCCACGGCGAGTCGCGCGAGTGCGGCGTGCCGGCGGGCGGTGGGTTGCGTCATGGCGGTGCCGGTCCTCAGATCCTGGAGGTCAGGTATTCGAGCATCTGGTCGGTCGTCGAGATGGCCTTGGAGTTCATCTCGTAGGCGCGCTGGGTCTCGATCATGGTCACCAGCTCCTCGACCACATTGACGTTGGAGGCCTCGAGCGAGCCCTGCTGCACGCTGCCGAGGCCGTTCAGGCCCGGAGTGCCGCTCTGTGCAGGGCCGCTGGCCGCCGATTCCATCAGCAGGTTCTCGCCGCGCGGCTGCAGGCCGGCCGGGTTGATGAAGTCGACGAGCTGGATCGAGCCGACCTGAGTCGGCGCGCTCTGGCCAGCGAGCTGCACGCTGACGACGCCGTCGGTGCCGATGGTCACCGATTGCGCGCCGTCGGGGATCGTGATGCTCGGCTGGACGGCGTAGCCGGACGAGGTCACGAGCTCGCCTTGGGCATTGACCTGGAAGCTGCCGTCGCGCGTGTAGCCGGTCGTACCATCGGGCAGCAGCACCTGGAAGAAGCCGCGACCGGTGATGGCTAGGTCGAGCGAGTTGCCCGTGACCTGCATGTTGCCCTGGGTGTGCAGCTTCTCGGTCGCCACGACGCGCGTGCCGGTGCCGAGCGACAGCCCCGAAGGCAGCTGTGTGTCCTGCGTCCCGGCCGCGCCGACCTGGCGCAGATTCTGGTACAGCAGGTCCTCGAACACGGCGCGTCCGCGCTTGAAACCGGTCGTGCTGACGTTGGCGAGGTTGTTGGCCGTGACGGCCATGCGGGTCTGTTGGGCGTCGAGCCCGGTTTTCGCGGCCCAGAGTGCGGGATCCATGGTGTTTCCTCGAAGTATCCTTGGTGGCGCGTCGTCCGCGGTCAGCCGAGCCGCAGCAGCGAGGCGGCCGCGCGTGCGTCCTCCTCGGCCGTGCGTATCGATCTCATCTGCAGCTCGAACTGCCGCGACAGCTCGATCATGTTGACCATCGCGCCCGCAGCGTTGACGTTGCTCGACTCGAGTGCGCCCGTGGCGAGCCGTACCGCGGCATCGGCCGGCGCCTCGGCGCCGTCCTGCTGGCGGAAAAGTCCATCGCTGCCGCGATCGAGCGTCTGCGGGTCGGGGTTGACCAGCTTGATGCGCGCGACCGTCGAGACCGTCTCCGGCCCCTGCCCCACCGGCACGATCGAGATCGACCCGTCCGCGCCGATCGCCAGCGAGGTGTTCGGTGACACCGCGATCGGCCCGCCGTCGCCGAGCACCGGCCGGCCGGTCGCGGTGAGCAGCTGCCCGTTGACGTCGACGTGCAGGTTGCCGGCGCGCGTATAGGCCTCGCGGCCATCCGCGCCCTGCACCGCGATCCAGCCCTCGCCGTTCACGGCGACGTCGAGGTCGCGGCCGGTCGAGACGATCGCCCCGCCGTCGCGGTTCCAGCCGATGGCCGAGGTGGTCGCATAGGCGCGCGAGGCATGCCCCGGTCCCTCGACCGCGCGACTCATGAAGGCCGTGAGATCGGCACGGAAGCCGGTCGTCGTGGCATTGGCGAGATTGTGGTTGTTGGCGGCCTGGGCGCGCAGGACTTCCTTCGCACCGCTCATCGCCACGTAGATCGCCTTGTCCATCGTCCGGCTCCGTCAGCGGGCTCAGCGGATGTTGATCACGGTCTGGGTGATCGCGTCGTTGGTCTGGATCATCTGTGCATTCGCCTGGAAGTTGCGCTGCGCCGTGATCATCGCGACCAGCTGCTCGGTGATGTCCACGTTCGAGGCCTCGAGCGCGCCGGACTGGATCACGCCGAGACCGGCACTGCCGGCCGCGCCGCGCAGCGCCTGGCCCGAGGCATAGGTTTCCGACCAGTTGGTGTCGCCGAGCTGCTGCAGGCCACCGGGGCTCGCGAACTGGGCGAGGGCGATCTGGCCGAGCGCCAACGAGCGGCCGTTGGTGAAGCGCGCCTGCACGACCCCGGTGTTGTCGGTATCGATGCTGATGAGGCGGCCGGTGGTGTAGCCATCCTGCGTGATGGAGTTGATGGCGAAGCTCTCGCCGTACTGCGTCGTGGCGCCGAAGTCATAGGTCATGGTCAGCGGTGCCGCGCCAGTGGCAGGCGTGTACGCGGGAAACACGATCTGTCCGCCGGCCGGCGTCTGCAGCGCGCCGGTGTTCGAGTAGACCAGCGTCTGCGGCGTGCCGACGGCGTTGCCGTCGACGTACAGCCGCTGCGTCCAGGTGTTGGCGGCGGAATCGCGGTTGAAGTAGAGCGTCGCCGTGTGCGCGGCGCCGAGCGAGTCGTAGATGGTCATGGACGTGGACTTCGTATAGCTGTCGGGGTCGGCCGGATCGAACGTCGTGACCGTGGGCGCGGTCGCGTTCGACGGCAGATTCAGCACCACCTCCACGTTCGAGGTCGCCTGCGGCGGACTCTCGCCCGTGACCAGACGCAGGTCCTGCAGCGTGCCGGTGTTGAATCCGCCCTGCGGATTCGGCGGATAGACCTGCAACCGCTGGTTGCTGGAATTGACGACGTAGCCATTGCGGTCGGGCTCGAACGCGCCGGCGCGGGTATACACCTGCGCGCCGCCGTCGCTGAGGATGAAAAAGCCCTCGCCGCTGATCGCCATGTCGAGATTGTTGTCGGTGAAATCGACGTTGCCCTGGCTGAACTGCTGCGCGACGTTCGCGACGCGCACGCCGTTGCCGACGGCGGTGCTGCTGGTGCCGGTCGACGAGACTGCGAACAGCTCCGCGAACTGCACGCGCGATCCCTTGAAGCCGGTCGTGCTGGTGTTGGCGATGTTGTTCGCCGTCACCGAGAGGTCGGCGCTGGCGGCATTGAGGCCGGAAATTGCGGTACGAAAGGACATCGGGCTACTCCTGTCGGAAAGAGGGTTCGGGCCGGAGGACTCACATCACGCGGCGGACTGCGCCGAGTCCGAGCGAGCCTGCGGCAGTGTTCAGGGTCAGGCCGCCGCCGGAGGCATCGACGGTCACGCTGTCGACACGTCGCTGCAGCAACGTTTCCAGCGATTCGGAACGGCCACCGGTCTGCGCCACTGCCTCGAGGCCGTAGCTGCCGGCTGGCACGCGCGCGCCGCGCGCATCGAGACCGTCCCAGCTGAACGAGGTCAGGCCCTCCCGCGGTTCGACGCTGATCTGCCGCACCAGCGCGCCCGAGGCATCGCGCACCCTGACCTCGATGCGCGTCGCGCCCTCCGGCGCCTGGACCGCGCCCGTGACGCTGCCGCTGGCGGCGAGGCGCACGCTGCTGCTGGCGGCGAGCACGTCGCGTCCGACGAGCGTCGCGCCCTCGAGCACCTGCGACGAGCGCAGCGAGCCGGCGAGCTCGGACACCGAGTCCTTCATGCCCTGGATGCCGGTGACCGAGCTGAACTGGGCGAGCTGACCCAGGAATTCGGAGGGCTCGAGCGGCTTCAGCGGGTCCTGGTTGCGCAGCTGCGCGAGCATCAGGGTCAGGAACGTGTCCTGGCCGAGTTCGGCGCGCGACGCCGCGCTGGACGAGGCGCTGGCGCTCTGCGCGCGCAGCGCATCCGAGGCGGCCGAGGAAACTGCGGTGGCGGATGACATGTGGGCGGACTCCGTCTGCTAGCTGACGTGGCGGCGATCAGGACTGCCCGAGCCGCAGCGTCGCGAGCAGCATTTCCTTCGAGGTGTTCATGACTTCGACATTGTTCTGGTAGGAGCGCGAGGCCGAGATCATGTCGACCATCTCCTCGACCACGTTGACGTTCGGCGCATAGACGTAGCCGTTGGCATCGGCGAGCGGGTTGCCCGGTTCGTAGCGCGCCAGTGGCGGTGCATCGGCCTCGACGATGCCGCTGACGCGCACGGCCGCGCCGGCTTCGGCGCGCGCCGCGCCTGCAGCACCGCTCACGGCATCGCGCACCGCCTCGAACACCGGGTGGCGCGCGCGATAGACCTGGCCCGGATCGCCACTGACGCTGTTGGCGTTGGCGAGGTTGCTGGCCACGGTATTGATGCGCACCGACTGCGCCGCCATGCCGGAGCCGGCGATGTCGAACACCTTGAACGTGGACATGTGCCTGCGCTCCCTGTGATTACTGGCCGGTGATCGCGGTCATCAGGCCGCGTAGCCGGGAGTTGATGAAGCTGAGCGTCGCCTGGTAGCGCACGGCGTTCTCGGCGAATGACGCCTGCTCGACCTGCACGTCGACGGTGTTGCCGTCGAGCGCCGGCGCGAGCGGCTGGCGGTAGCGCAGCGCGCCGTCGGGACCGGCATTCGCACCGGGGCCCGCGACGTGTCGTCCCTGGGTCGTGCTCAGCGCGAGGCCGCCGCCCGCGAGGCGCTGCCCGGCGGCCGCGAGTGCGGCCCGGAAGTCGAGGTCGCGCGCCTTGAAGTTCGGCGTGTCGGCATTCGCCAGGTTGTTGGCGAGCAGCTCGGTGCGCTGCGAACGCAGGCGCAGCGCGTCGGCATGGACTCCGATGTGGGCATCGAGATCGAGCACGGGGCGTACCTCCGACGGAATTCCGTCTCGGCCGGGAGGTAGCAAGCCGCGTGCCATTCGCGTCGGAGGCCGTTTGCAGGGCCTGGAGGCCCGATCGCGGACGCGGATCCGTGACGCAGTGCCGCCGGGGCGGCAAGGTGGCACCGCCTGCGGCAAGGCGCCGCTGCGAAATCCGCCGCTTCGACGAGCTTATCGGCGTCCGGACGCCGGACTTTAGACGCTGGCCGGCATGGCATGCAGCTTGCTTGATCTGTGCCCGTGCGCATGCAACCGCCTCAGCCCGTCCCAGGTCGCCGGACTCCTCGTTCTGCGCCACGATCCGCCGTGGCGGTGTGGATCGTGCTTCTCGGCTCCGGCTCCACGGGATTCGGAGCCGAGGCTGCGGATGCGTCCGGCGGCGTCGCTCCCCAGTCGCTCGCGGCCATCGCAAGGCGCGCGGAACTTGCCGTCCGCGAGGCGCTGCCGCGCCCGGCCGCCGCGCGGCAGGACACGACAGCGGTGCGGATCGAGGCGAGGACACCCGATCCGCGGCTGCGCCTCGCGCCCTGCGCAGAGCCGCTGCAGGCCCAGCTCCCGGAAGCCCGTGGCGGCATCGGTCCGCGGACCGTGGTGGCCGTGCGCTGCCCCGGTCCGACCCGCTGGAGCGTGCTCGTGCCGGTGACCGTGGAAGCCGAAGTCACCGTCCTCGTGGCCAGCCGGGTGCTGTCGCGCGGGGTCCGGCCCGGGCCCACAGACCTCATACAGGTCACACGAACAGTGCAAGGTTTTTCAAATAGCTACATAAATAATCTGAACGATGTCGAAGGTTTTCATCTGGCCCGCCCGCTGGCTCCCGGTACGCCGCTCGAGCGCGGCATGCTGGCGGCCGATCCGGTCGTGCGCCGCGGCGAGAGCGTGACCCTGGTCGCGATGCAAGGCGGCCTGGAAATCCGCGCCACGGGTCGCGCCCTGGCCGACGCGGCCCCCGGCGCACCCGTACGGGTGCAGAACGTGAACTCGCTCAAGATCATCGAGGGACGGGCCGATGACTCGGGCAGAGTCCGGGTGGACCCGTGAGGCCGCGCGAAAGTTTTCGGCCGCGGCGCTAAGGTTCTTCCAGGAACTGCCGATAGCCTGTCAGCAGGTAGAGGTTCAGACCATGAACACCAAGATCAA
>JADLDF010000334.1 GCA_020846815.1 Gammaproteobacteria bacterium
ACTACATCATCTCCGGCTCGGTCGAAGTCATGATCGAGGACGAGGAAGGCAACGAGATGGTTCTCGCCTACCTCAACAAGGGCCAGTTCTTCGGCGAAATGGGCCTGTTCTACGAACAGCCGACGCGAACCGCGTGGGTACGCACCCGCGGCCAGTGCGAGCTCGCCGAGATGACCTACCCGCGCTTCCGGCAGATCGCCGCCGAGAGCCCGGGCCTGATCTTCGAGCTCGCGACCCAGCTCGCGACCCGCCTCGACCGCACCAACCGCAAGCTCGGTGACCTCGCCTTCGTCGACGTCACCGGCCGCGTCGCGCACGCAATCATGGATTTGTGTGGCGAGCCTGATGCCATGACCCACCCCGAGGGCATGCAGATCAAGGTCTCGCGCCAGGAGCTGTCGCGCCTGGTCGGCTGCTCGCGCGAAATGGCCGGCCGCGTGCTCAAGGTGCTCGAAGAACAGGGCCTGCTGCGCGCCACCGGCAAGACCATCGTCGTCTACAACGCGCGCCCCAAGATGAAGACGCGCCCCGTCATCGTGCCCGTCAAGACCGCCGCACCGGGCGGCAAGACCACCGCCGCCGCAGCCGCCCCTGTGGACGACGAAGACGACGACTGGGACGACGACGACGAATGACCACCGGTCCGTGCAGCACGCCTCAAGGCTGCACGAAGCTCTGATGAACCAATCGCGCCGCGGCCTTCCGCGGCGCGCGGCGTTTCAGGACGCGTCAAGCGAAGCGCCATCCACAGTCCAGTCCGCAACGTTCGAGGCGTGTGAGGGGTTCAAGACCTCTTGCGCGCGGCCGCAATCTCGCGCCGCATCTCGCGAATCGTCGCCGCGTAATCCCCACTGCCGAAGATCGCCGACCCCGCCACGAAGGTATCGGCACCCGCCGCCGCGACAGCCCGGACGTTGTCCGGCTTGATGCCGCCGTCGACCTCGAGCCGGATGTCGCGGCCGCTGGCGGCGATGCGCGCCCGCGCCTGCGCGATCTTCGGCAGCACCGCGGGAATGAACGCCTGCCCGCCGAAGCCCGGGTTCACCGACATCAGCAGCACCATGTCGACCTTGTCGATCGTGTAGTCGAGCCAGTCGAGCGGCGTCGCCGGGTTGAAGACCAGGCCCGGCCGGCAGCCGTGCTCGCGGATCAGCCCGATCGTGCGATCGACGTGCTCGCTCGCCTCCGGGTGGAAGGTGATGTAGGTGGCACCGGCCTTGGCGAAATCCGGGACGATGCGGTCGACGGGCCGCACCATCAGGTGCACGTCGATCGGCGCCTGCACGCCGTGGCGGCGCAGCGCCTCGCAGACCAGCGGGCCGATCGTGAGGTTCGGCACGTAGTGGTTGTCCATGACGTCGAAGTGCACGAGGTCGGCACCGGCCGCGAGCACCGCATCGACGTCGGCGCCGAGACGCGCGAAATCGGCCGACAGGATCGACGGCGCGATCCAGGGCGCCGCAGCCGCAATGGTCATTGGAGTCCTCGCTTTTCGCGGACCAGTTCCCAGGCCTCGATGATCTGCTGCGTGCGCTGCTTGGCGTGCTCGAGCATCGACTCGGGAAGGCCGTTGGCCTTGAGCTTATCAGGGTGGTGACGCGACAACTGCCGGCGGTAGGCGCGCGTGACCTCCTCGTCGCTCGCACCCGCCGGCACTTCGAGAACGTCGTAGGCCTGCTCGAGTCGCACGCGGGCCAGTGCCTCGCGCTGCCCCGCACCGCCCGCTCCGCCGTGCGCCCGGCCGCTGCCGGCCCAGCCGTGGCGCAGGCGCAGCACCGCCTCGACGTGCGCGAACTCCATGCCGCCGACACCGAGCATGGCGGCGATCCTCTGCAGCAGCGGCCGCACCGGGCCACGCAGATCGGTGCCGGCGAGCGCCGCGCGCATCTGGATCTCGAGGAAGGTGCCGAGCAGGTCGGGCCGGCCGGCACAGACGCGGCGCAGGCCCATGATCGCGCCACCGAGGTCGTAGCCGGGCTCCTTGCCCGTGTTGAAATGGCCGATCGCGGCTGCAACCTGCGTCGTGTCGAGCGCGAACTCCGACATCACGGCGCGCGCGGCGCGGATCTCCTGCTCCGACACGCGCCCGTCGGCCTTGGCGACGTGGCCCATGACTTCGAAGGTGACGCGGAAGAAGCGCGCCGCGACCTGCGCCGGATCGCGGTGCGGCGAGGAGTTCTGGTACGCGGCGACCTGCGGGTCGCGATCGGCGGCCGTGCCGCGGCGGCGACGCGCGCCGGATTCGCCCGCTGCGGCGCTGCGCCGCGCTCCGCCGACACGGCCATCGTCGCCGTCGAGCTCGTCGCCGAGCAACCGGCCGCTGCTGCCGGCCGTCTTTTCGTCGTAAAGATGACCAGCCAGCACGCCGAGCGCCACGCCGACCGGCCCGAAAGCCAGACCGAGCGCCCCGCCGACGAGTTTTCCGCTCCACTTCATCCTGCAATACTAGCAACCCCGCCCCGCGGCCGATCGAAAGGTCCGTCCCCCTTGCATAACGTTCCTTCGTCCGACACCCCGGCGTCGACCGGCAGCCCGTCGAATCCCGCGACGGCAGCAGCAGCGTCCACCGCCACGGTGCATCGCACCGCGCTGCGCCACCTGCGCCTGCTGCACACCGGCAAGGTCCGCGACATCTACGAGGTGGACGCGCAGGCGATGCTGATCGTCACCACCGACCGCCTGTCCGCGTTCGACGTCGTGCTGCCGGACCCGATCCCGCACAAGGGCCGGGTGCTCACCGAAATCTCGAACTTCTGGTTCGCCCGCACCGGCCACATCGTGCCGAACCAGCTCACGGGTCGTTCGCTCGACGACCTGCCGCTGGACGTCGACGAGCGTGCGTTGCTCGAAGGTCGCGCGATCATCGTCCGACGCCTCGAGGCGTTGCCGGTCGAGGCCGTGGTGCGCGGCTACCTGATCGGCTCAGGCTGGAAGGACTACCAGCGCAGCGGCTCGGTCTGCGGGATCGCGCTGCCACAGGGCCTGCGCCTCGCCGAGAAGCTTCCGCAGCCGCTGTTCACGCCGGCCTCGAAGGCTCCGGCCGGCGAGCACGACGAGAACATCGGCTTCGACGAGGTCGTGAAGCTGGTCGGCGCGGAGCTCGCCGCGCAGCTGCGCGACACGGCGCTGCGGCTCTACGAGCACGCGGCGGCGCATGCGCTGGCGCGCGGCATCATCGTCGCCGACACCAAGTTCGAGTTCGGCGTCGATGCCGCGGGCCGCCTGCACCTCATCGACGAGGTCGTCACGCCGGATTCCTCGCGCTTCTGGCCCGCCGACACCTACCGCGCAGGCATCAGCCCGCCGTCGTTCGACAAGCAGTTCGTGCGCGACTATCTCGAGACGCTGGACTGGAACAAGAAAGCTCCGGGGCCGTCGCTGCCGGCGGAGATCATCGCCCGGACCAGCGAGAAATACCGCGAGGCGCTGGCGCGGATCACCGGGCCGGCGCTGGCGGTGCCGCCGGGGCGCTGAAAGCGTCCGGGCGCGTCGCGCACAGGCGGCGCACCACTGCGGCGGAGGCAGGCGAACCGTGAACCGGCTGCTCAGGCCTCGGTGTAGCGCTCGCGCAGTGCCTCGCACGCCGCGCGATCGACGCCGAGCGCCGATTCCAGATAGCCCTCGACGCTGCCGTGCTCACGCTCGATCGCGTCGAACGCGGCCTCGAGATAGCTGACTTCGACGGTCAGCATCGCCTGCAACATTTCGGGCCGCAGTTTCAGCAGCCAGTCGCCATGCCGTACGCTCATAGCGACGGCGACTTCCGGCCCCGGACGATAGTGCTGGTTCGACAGCAGATAGTCCACGAAGACGGTGTCGCGCGGCACGCCGAGCGCCGTCAGCAGCAGCGCGGCGCCGACACCGGTGCGGTCCTTGCCCGCCGAGCAGTTGAACGCCAACGGTGCCTCGCCGCGCCTCAGCGCCGCGAACAGCGCGCGATACGCCGGTGCGAAGCGTGCCGGCAGCGTCGCGTACAGCGCCTGGAACGCGCCGCGGGCAGCGGCCAGATCCGCATCGAGCCGCGGCAGCACGCGGCTCAGTACGCTGAGGTCGAGCAGGTAGTCGTGATCGAGCAGCCGCGGGCCCGGCCCACTGCTCCAGCGCACCGGCTCCTTCGCGCGCTCGTCGGTCGCGCGCAGGTCGAAAATCGCGCGCAGGCCGAGGCCGTCGAGCAGCACGTGGTCGCGCGGCGTCAGCGAGCCGAGGGAAGCCGAGCGGAACAGCCGGCGCCAGCGGATCCGCCGGCCATCATGGGTCGCGTAGCCGCCGAGATCGCGGAAGTTGCGGACCCCTTCGAGCGGCAGCACGCGTTCCGGCAGCAAGGGCTCCGTCGCCGTGCCGGGTCCGAAAAAGGATGTGTCGTTCATGCGTTCTTCTTCAGGACCCAGCAGCGGCGGTCAGCTCGATCCGAGCCGACGGACCGGACGGAGCGATCGTAGCCGAGGCGGCCGGCACTGTCAGGGCGACCCGGCGATGCCGCGGCGCCCCATCCCGGTTAAAGTGGCACCGCATGCTCGAACCCCTCTGGCGACTGCTCGACCAACTGCTCTGGGGCGGACGCGCGGTCGGCAATGATCCCCTCGCGGTCTCGCTGCGCCTGCTGCGCTACCCCTACGCCGTGCTGCGCGACCTGTCGCGCGGCCAGGTGAATCTGCGCGCCATGGGCCTGGTCTACGCCACGCTGCTGTCGCTGATCCCGCTGCTCGCCTTCAGCTTCGCGATCCTGAAGGTGTTCGGTGCGCACCGCGACCTCGAGCCCATCGTCCTCGAGTTCTTCCGGCCCGTGGGCGACAGCGCCGCCCAGCTCACCGCGCGGGTCATGCAGTTCGCCGACAACGTCTCCAGCGGCATCGTCGGCTCGGTCGGTCTCGCGCTGCTGCTGTGGACGCTGATCGGCACGATCCAGAAGATCGAGGACAGCTTCAATTTCCTATGGCGCGTCGAACAGCCACGCAGCTTCGGACGGCGCATCGCCGAGTATCTCTCGCTGCTGATCCTCGGGCCGCTGCTGCTGGTGGTGTTCCTCGGCCTCGCGCATGCGGCGATCGACAGTACCGCGATGCAGACCATCGCGACCGTGCCGCTGGTGGAGCGGTTGATGGCGCTGGCGCTGGCGCTCGCGCCCTATGCCATGGTCACGACGATCTTCACCGGCCTCTACATGTTCGTACCCAACACCAGCGTGCGCATCGGCCCGGCGCTGATCGGCGGGCTCGCCGCCGGCATCCTCTGGGCGGCCACGGGCAAGCTGTTCACCGAGCTGGTCGTCTACACCACGCGCCTGACGGTGGTCTACGCCGGTTTCGCGATCATCGTCGCCGCACTGCTCTGGACCTACTTCGGCTGGCTGATCCTGCTGATCGGCGTGCAGCTCTCGTTCTACGTTCAGAACCCGAGCTACCTGCGGCTCGGGCTGGTGGAGCTCAGGCTCTCGAGCGTCGAGCTCGAAGAGCTCACGCTGAAGGTCATGTACCTGATCGGCGCGGCCCATACCCGCGGCGAGGTGCGCTGGCGCGTCGACACGCTGGCGCGCGAGCTCGGCATGCCGGGCATCGCGATCTCGCAGGTGGTCACGGCTCTGGAGCGCGCCGGCATGCTGACGGCGAACGACACGGAGCAGCTCGTGCCGGCGCGCGACATCGGCCACATCCGCCTGCGCGACCTGCTCGAAGTGGCCCGCAACCAGCGCAGCGGCCACGCGGCCCCACGCGACCTGACGGTGCCGAAGGTGGAAGCCCTGCACAGCTCGCTGGAAGACGCCTGGCGCCAACGCTGCGGGGAGCAAACCTTGCGCGACCTCATCGAAAGCGCAGCTTAGGACTGTTCGCGCTGCTGCCCTTCTTGGCCGAAGGCCGCAGCGACGCAACCCACGCGCCACAGCGATGAACCAGGGGAGCGCCCGCGATCAAACCGGGAGGGCAGCAACGCTACTCGCCCGCAATCGTCATCTGCTCGAGCAACAGCGACCCCATGCGGATGCCGCCGCGCAGGTCGACGTCGCCGCCGATCGCGACGATCTGGCGGTACATGTCCTTGAGGTTGCCCGCGATGGTGACTTCCTGCACGGGAAAGGCGAGCGCGCCGTCCTCGACCCAGAAGCCCGTGGCGCCGCGCGAATAGTCGCCGGTGACGCCGTTGACGCCCTGCCCCATGAGCTCCGTGACCAGCAGCCCGCGGCCCATCCGGCGCAGCAGCGCCGCGGCATCGGGCGCGCCGACGCTCGGATCGACGAGCAGGTTGTGCAGCCCGCCCGCGTTGCCGGTGGTCACGAGGCCGAGCTTGCGCGCCGAGTAGCTGCCGAGCAGGTAGCCGTCGACGACGCCGCCCCGGACCAGCTCGCGGTCGCGGGTGCGCACGCCCTCGCTGTCCCAGGCACCGCTCGCCAGCCCCTTCTTCAGGAACGGCCGCTCGTGCATCTGCACGAACGACGGAAACACCTGCTGACCGGCAGCGCCGAGCAGGAAGGTGGACTTGCGGTACTGGGCGCCGCCGCGGATCGCGGCGGCGAAATGCCCGATCAGGCCGCGCGCGATCTCGGGCACGAACAGCACCGGGGCCTTCTGCGTCGGCAGGCGGCGCGCGCCGAGGCGCGCGATCGCGCGCTCACCGGCGATGCGGCCCACCTTCTCGGCCGGTTCGAGGTCGCGCGGGTCGCGCGCCGTCGTGTACCAGTAGTCGCGCTGCATGTCGTCGCCGACCTGGGCGATGAGCACGCAGCTGAGCGTGTGGCTCGAGCTCGCCTGGCCGGCGAGGAAGCCGTGGCTGTTGCCATAGACGCGCACGCCGCGGCTGGTCGAGACCGTGGCGCCCTCGGAATTCTCGAGCCGCGCATCGACCTCGCGACCGGCGGCCTCGCAGTCGCGCGCCAGCGCGACCGCGGCGTCCGGCTCGATCGGCCAGTCGAAGTCGAGCTCGAGATCCGGGAATTCGGTCGCGAGGTGCTCGGGGTCGGCGAGTCCGGCGCAGTCGTCCTCGGCGGTGTAGCGCGCGATCGTGCAGGCCTTGGCCACCGTCTCGCGGATCGCCGCTGGCGCGAGATCGGCGGTGCTGGCGGAGCCTTTGCGCTTGCCGAAATAGACGGTGATGCCGAGACCACGGTCGCGCTGGTACTCGACGGTCTCGACCTCGCCGAGCCGCACCGTGGCGTTCAGCCCTTTTTGCAGGCTGGCATCGGCCTCGGCCTGGATCGCGCCGCGGCGGTGCGCCTCCTCGAGTGCGAGGGAGACCACGGACTGCAGTTCGGGAATGCGGCTGGCGTCGACGGGTTGTGACATGCAAGGGCCCTGGGCGGGCGCATCCTGCGCCACTGAGGCAGAATTGTAGCAGCGCAGCTCCCGCCCCAAGGCGGTGGATGGGCGGCGCACGAGCGCAGGACCACCGAACCGATGATCCGTGAACGATATTCCGCAGCTGACGACGAGCCGTTCGACCCGTCGAGCGAGCCGCCGAGCAAGAGCGCGCGCAAGCGCGCGGCGCATGCGGCCCAGGATCTCGGCGAACGGCTGATCGGGTTGCGCGAGGCGGAGCTCGCCGCGCTGCCGCTGCCCGAAACGCTGCTCGATGCGATCCGCCTGGCGCGGCGCATCACCGCGCGCGGTGGGCTGGCGCGCCAGCGGCAGTACATCGGCAAGCTGATGCGCGACGTCGATCCGGCACCGATCGAGGCCGCGCTCGCGGCACGCGAGGGCCGCGGCGCCGGCGAGGCGGAGCTGCTGCGCCGACTGGAGGGCTGGCGGGCGCGGCTGCTCGCCGAGGGGGAGCCGGCGCTCGCGGCGCTGCTCGCCTCGCATCCGGGGCTCGAGCGGGCGAAGTTCGTGCCGCTGCTCGAGCGGGCCCGCGCGGCCCGCGACGATGCCGGACGCGCGAGCACGGCGCGCGCCCTGTTCCGCGAGCTGCGGCGGCAGCTCGCGGCCGCGGAGAGCCCCGCTGCGCCAGCGGCCGAGGCGGGCGCGGACTGAACGCCGGCGGCTGCAACACAGCCAGTACCGTTTCCAGACCACTCGGCGCCGGGAGCGCCGTACCGACCCCGCGGCTGCGCGGGCAGCACAGTTCCCCTAGAATGTCGCGATGAACGCTGCCGCGATGAACCCGCTCGTCGGCCTGATCATGGGCTCGCGCTCCGACTGGGACACCCTGCGCCCGGCGGCCGATACCCTCGACAAGCTCAGCGTCGCGCACGAGGTGCGCGTGGTCTCCGCGCACCGCACACCCGACCTGCTGTTCGACTACGCTGCCGGCGCCGCGGCGCGCGGCCTGCGCTGCATCATCGCCGGCGCCGGCGGCGCGGCCCACCTGCCCGGCATGATCGCCGCCAAGACCACGCTGCCCGTGCTCGGCGTGCCCGTGCAGTCGAAGGCGCTGAACGGGCTCGACTCGCTGCTCTCGATAGTGCAGATGCCCGCCGGCGTGCCGGTGGCCACCTTCGCGATCGGCGTCGCCGGCGCGACCAATGCCGCGCTGACGGCCGCTGCGATCCTCGCGCTGCAGGACCCGCGCATCGACGCGGCACTGAAGGACTTCCGCCGCCGTCAGACCGAGGCCGTGCTCGAGCATCCCGACCCGCGCGTCGCGCCATGACGGTCGGCATCGTCGGCGCGGGCCAGCTCGGACGCATGCTGGCTCTCGCGGGATATCCGCTCGGGCAGGACTTCCTGTTCCTCGACCGCAGCACCGACACCCCCGGCGCCAAGGTCGCGCCGACGCTCTGCGGCGAGTTCACCGACCGCCGGCTGCTGCGCGCGCTGGCGCGCCGCAGCGAGGTCATCACCTTCGACTGGGAGAACGTCTCGGTCGAGAGCCTGGCGGCGCTCGGGCGCGGCGTGCGCATCGCGCCGCCGCTGGCCGCGCTCGCCGCTTCGCAGGACCGCCTCGCCGAAAAGCGGCTGTTCGACCGGCTCGGCATCCCGACCACGCGCTACGCGGCCGTGGACTCGCGCGCGGCGCTGCTGCGCGCGCTGGCGCGCATCGGCCTGCCCGGCGTGCTCAAGACCCGCCGCATGGGCTACGACGGCAAGGGTCAGGCCGTGCTGCGCAGCAGGGAGGACGTCGACGCCGCGCTCGCCGCGCTCGACGGCAAGCCGGCGATCTACGAGGAGTTCGTGCCCTTCGACTTCGAGGTCTCGATCCTCGGCGCCCGCAGCACGCGCGGCGAGATCGCGATCTACCCGCTGAACGGCAACCTGCACCGCGACGGCATCCTGCGCGTCACGCGCGCGCCCTGGGGCACGCCGGCGCTGCAGCGCCGCGCCGCGGCGCACCTGCGCCGCATGCTCGAGCACTTCGACTATGCCGGCATGCTCAACATCGAGTTCTTCGTGCGCCGCGGCCGCCTGATCGCGAACGAGACGGCGCCGCGCGTGCACAACTCCGGACACTGGACCATCGAGGGCGCACAGACCAGCCAGTTCGAGAACCACCTGCGCGCGATTCTCGGCCTGCCGCTCGGCCGCACCGGCGCGCGCGGCCACTGCGCGATGGTCAACCTCATCGGCACGATGCCGCCGCGCGAAGCGCTGCTGGGTATCCCGGGCCTGCACCTGCACGACTACACCAAGGCGCCGCGGCCGGGGCGCAAGCTCGGACACTGCACGCTGGTCGCGCCGCGACCGGCCCTGCGCGAGCGGGCGCTGCGACGGCTGCTGCGGGTCGTCGACGCCTGAGCGCTCGAGGCACGGCTGGAGCCCGCCGACACCCGATCCGCAGCACCCGGCCCGGGTGCAGGACGCGGGCGCCGCGGCGGCCCGGCACGGTGCAGAGCGCTGGAAAGGTGGTGGCCGGAACGCCACCAGTTGGCGAAATTTGCTTCTGGCTCAACTATTTGACGTAATGTCTTGAAGGGACACCTGTGAGCACCGCATCATGGCGGGGCTTGCGGTCCCGCGTGGACAATGGTCGCTCTCATGTACCTCGATCTCTTCAAGCTCCGTGAACTGCCGTTCCGCCTCAGCCCGGACCCGGAGTTCCTCTACCTCTCCAAGAACCATGCGCGCGCCAAGGCGTACATGGAGTCGACCATCTGGTTCACCGACGGCTTCGTCGTCATCACCGGCGAGATCGGCTCGGGCAAGACCACGCTGATCGAGACCTTCCTGAAGGAGCTCGACCAGGACGTCGTGGTCGCGCAGATCAACCAGACCCAGGTCTCGGCGCTCGAATTCCTGCAGACCTTGCTGGTGCAGTTCGGCTTCCAGCCCTTCAAGATGAAGAAGGCCGAGATCCTGGCGACGCTGAACCAGTTCCTGATCGAGCAGTACGCGGCCAACCGCAAAGTGCTGGTCATCGTCGACGAGGCGCAGAACCTCGCGCCGAAGGTGCTCGAGGAAGTGCGCATGCTGTCCGGCGTCGAGACGACCAAGGACAAGGTGCTGCGCATCATCCTCGCCGGGCAGCCGGAGCTGAACCACAAGCTCGACGCGCCGGAGCTCGTGCAGCTCGTGCAGCGCGTGCGGCTGCGCTTCCACTTGAGCGCGCTGACGCGCGAGGACATGGAAGGCTACATCCGCCACCGCCTCGAGGTCGCCGGCGCCGAGGGCCGCGAGATCTTCCAGCCGAACACGTTCGAGCGGATCTACCGCTACACCGGCGGCACGCCGCGCCTGATCAACACGCTCTGCGACACTGCCATGATGGCTGCCTACAGCGCCGACCGCGACATCGTCACGCTCGAGGACGTCGACGCGGCCATCGCCGAGCTGCAGTGGGTGGAATTCGGCCAGCGGCCGACCAGCGTCGCGCTGCACGCCCGCGACGGCGGGGACGGCGAGGATCACGAACCCGCGTCGCCGCATGTCGCCGTCGGGAAGAAACCGCCGCCGATCATCGGCAGGATCATCGTCTCGACCGACCAGGGCGACGTCGCCGAGATGCCGCTGCACGTCGGCCGCATGGTCATCGGCCGCACGGCCGACAACGACCTGCAGATCGACAGCCGCTTCGTCAGCCGCCACCACTGCCAGGTGGTCTCGACGCCCGACCTGTCGGTCATCGAGGACCTCAACAGCACCAACGGCATCTTCCTCAACCAGAAGAAGATCCGCCGCCATGTGCTCATCGACGGCGACATCATCGAGCTCGGCACGCATCGCCTGCGCTACGTCGAGGAGCGCACCGGCGGCGCCGGCTCGAGCAGCATCGACACGCTGCCGGGCGCGCAGGAGACAGCGCTGCTCGACGAGTGATCGCGATCGTCCACCGCCGCCGCGCCACGACGAACGATGGCGCCGCGGCGCCCGCGCCTCGCGGAACTCGACGACAGCAGCGAGCCGCGACCGCGCTCGCCGCGCCTCTGCCCTAGCCGCCCGTGCCGCCGACCGTCAGCCCGTCGATGCGCAGCGTCGGCTGGCCGACGCCGACCGGCACGCTCTGCCCTTCCTTGCCGCAGGTGCCGATGCCGTCGTCGAGCTTCAGGTCGTTGCCGACCATGGAGACGCGGGTCAGCACGTCGGGGCCGTTGCCGATCAAAGTCGCGCCCTTGATCGGTGCGCCGATCCTGCCGTTCTCGATGAGGTAGGCCTCGGCCGCCGAGAACACGAACTTGCCCGAGGTGATGTCGACCTGGCCGCCACCGAAGTTCACGGCATAGATGCCCTTGTCTACCGAGGCGATGATCTCGCCCCGGTCGTGCTTGCCGGGGCGCATGTAGGTGTTGGTCATGCGCGGCAGCGTCATGTGCGCGAACGACTCGCGGCGGCCGTTGCCCGTGGAGCGCGTGCCCATGAGGCGCGCGTTCAGCGTGTCCTGCAGGTAGCCCTTGAGGATGCCGTCCTCGATCAGCGTCGTGCAGGCCGTCGGCGTGCCCTCGTCGTCGACGTTCAGCGAACCGCGGCGCGAGGACAGCGTGCCGTCGTCGACCACGGTCACGCCCTCGGCCGCTACGCGCTGACCCGTGCGGCCGCTGAAGGCCGAGGTGCCCTTGCGGTTGAAATCGCCCTCGAGGCCATGGCCGATCGCCTCGTGCAGCAGGATGCCCGGCCAGCCCGCACCGAGCACGACGGTCATCGCCCCCGCGGGGGCCGGCACGGCGCCGAGATTGACCAGTGCCTGGCGCGCGGCCTCGCGGCCGAGCGCCAGCGGCCGATCCCCGGCGACCAGCTCGCTGAGCGGGATGCGGCCGCCCATGCCGGAATAGCCGACCTCGCGGCGCCCGTTCTGTTCTGCGATCACCGAGACGTTGAAGCGCACCAGGGGGCGCACGTCGGCGACCAGCCGCCCGTCGCTGCGGGCGATCAGCACGACCTCGAACGACGCCGACACCGAGGCCATGACCTGGACGATGCGCGGATCGATGCGCCGCGTCTCGCGGTCGACGCGCTCCAGCCAGGCGACCTTGTCGTCGTCGGACAGCGAGCCCACCGGATCGATGGGCAGGTAGAGGCTGTGACCCGTGGCCGGTGCGAGCGAGGGCACGCGGCCGCTGGCGCCGGCCGCCGCGATGGCGCGCGCCGCGCGCGCTGCTTCCTCGAGCGCCGGCAGCACGATCTCGTCGGAATAGGCGAAGCCGGTCTTCTCGCCGGCGAGAGCGCGCACGCCGACACCCTGCTCGATGCTGGCGCTGCCTTCCTTGACGATGCCGTCCTCGAGCGCCCAGGACTCGTCGCGGGAGAGCTGGAAATAGATGTCGGCTGCGTCGACCGAGGAGCCGAGCAGGGTCGAGAGCGCGCCATCGATGCGGTTCTCGTCGAGTCCCGCGGGACGCAGGATCAGATCGCGGGCGAGCGCCAATGGGTCGGCAGCGGGCAGCTTGGCATTCATCCTTGAATCCTCGGGCATCTTCATGACTGTGGTGGCGGGCACGGCGCGATCAAGGCCGCCCGGGCGGTATTGTCGCCGATTGTCGCCGGCCGGCGGGGCCGGACTCACAGGCGCCGGTGCTGCAGTGCCGGGAAACGGCTGCGCGCCTCGGCCTGCGCGGCGAGGTCCAGATCGGCCGTGACCAGGCCCTCGCCGTCGGACAAGCGTGCAACGACCTCGCCCCAGTGGTCGATGATCAGGCTGTCGCCCCAGGTCTCGCGACCGTTCTGGTGCCGGCCCCACTGCGCCGCCGCGACCACGAACGCGAGGTTCTCGATCGCACGCGCGCGCAACAGCGTTTCCCAGTGCGCCCGGCCGGTAGGCACCGTGAACGCCGAGGGCACTGCGAACCACTGTGCGCCCTCCGCGGCCATGCGCCGGAACAGCTCCGGGAAGCGCATGTCGTAGCAGATCGCGAGACCGAGACGTCCGGCCGGCGTGTCGAGCACGCGCGGCGCGTCACCGGCGGCGACGAACGCGGACTCGCGGTAGCGCTCGTCGCGCGCCGGGATGTCGACGTCGAACAGGTGGATCTTGTCGTAGCGGGCGATACGCCGCCCGTCGGCGTCGTACACGAGGCAGGCCGCCGCGACCCGCCGCGGATCGGAGGTCGCGAGCGGTAGGGTGCCGCCGACGATCCAGACGCCGAGGCGCCGTGCCAACGCGGCCAGGGTCTCCTGGATCGGGCCGGCGCCGTCGGGCTCGGCGACCGTGAGCTTGTCGGCGTCCTGCCGGCCCATGAACGCGAAGTTCTCCGGCAGCACGAGCACGCGGGCGCCTCGGGCCACGGCCTCTGCCGCGAGGCGCCCGGCCGTGGCGAGGTTGGCGGCGACCTCGGTTCCGGAGGTCATCTGCAGCGCCGCGACGATCATCGTTGCTCCTCCTCTGGCAGTGTCCGCGGCAGGATCTGCGGCTGCTGCAGCGGCCCGACGAGCGTGAACCGCTCGACCGGGCCGGTACGCACGCCGCCGTCGGTGGCGCTGCGCTCGCCGCGCGCTGCGAGCAGTTCGCGCAGCGTACGCAGTCCCGCGGCGAGCGGCGAGCGCGGGTCGAGGCGATCGACCGCGCCGACGACGCCCGGTGCGATCCAGTACCACTCGGCCTGCTGCGCGAGCGTGCCCTGACGGAAATCGAACACCCCGGCGAGACTCAGGCGTGCATCGCGACCGACCGCCTCGTAACGCTCGATGCTCGCCACGCCGTCGTCGAACCTGAGCTGCAGCTCCAGGCTCTCGAAAGCGAGCATCGGCTCGGAGGCTACCGGCTCGGGCTCGGGCTCGGATCCGCGCGTGATGCCGGACCCGGGCCCGGGCCTGGACTCGAGTTCGAGCCCGGCCTCGGCTTCGGGCCCACGCTCGCGCCCGCCCCCTGGTCTGGGTTGCGTCCCGGATACGCTCCGCGAGTTTGCCCCCGGCGCCGCGCCGCGCGGGGTGCGCACGACGGGCGATGGCGGCGCTGCGGCCGCCTGGGCGCGCATCGCGAGCAGGGTGCGCTGCCGCGCGACCGTGCCGACCAGCGGCGCGAGCAGCGACCAGCTCGCCGCCGCCGTCTGCGGATCGGCGACGGCGATTGCGGCGTCCGGCTCGTCTGCGGGCGATACGGGGATGCGGCCCTCGAGCCGCGCCGTCAGCTCCACTTCGCCCTGCAGCGTCGCCGCGAAACCCGCGCCAGGGCGCATCGACCAGGCGAGGCGGCCGCGTGCGGCGGCTTCGTCGCCGCGCAGCCGCGGCACCTCGCCGAGATCGCGCTGCAGCTCGACGAGGTCCGCGCCGGCGAGCGTGAATTCGGCGCTGCAGGCGAGCGTCGCGCGCTCGCAGCGCCCGCTGGCCTCGAAACGCTGCGCGCCGCGGCGCAGTGCGAGGTCGCCGCTCGCGACCGCCGCGCCGTCGGATTCGATCGTCGCCGTCAGAGCGCCGAGCGAGCGGGCGCCGCGGCGCAGTTCCGCGACCTGCAGTTCGAGCGTCGTGCGTGCCGGCACGAAGGCGTCGGCCAGGGACGCGAGCGGCGCGTCGGCCGGGAGCCCCAGGCGCACGAACCGTGCCTGCAGTCGCGCCGGATCGGCGTGGACCTGGCGCAGCTCGCCGGCGAGCGCCTCACCCTGCAGGTCCACGGCGGTACTCTCGCGCGAGCCGGCGAGGCGCAGGCGCGCGCCGCCGACTGCCGTACCCGCGAGCGCCAGCTCCGCGACCGCGACCTCCCCGACCAGCGGCCGCTGCCAGCCCGCGCTGCCGCCGAGACGCGCCAGCGCACCGGCGAGCCCCGCGAGGTCGAGCCGTTCCAGCTCGCCACCGACCACCAGCGCACCCGGAATGCCGGCGAGCGCGCGCGCCTCACCGAGACGTACGACGCCGCGGTCGAGGCGCCAGCCATTGCGCTCGGCCTGCGGCACCCAGCGCAGCTCGGCGCCGCCGGCGTCCGCGACCGCAATGCGCATGCGCCACGGCAGGTCCGCCACGTCGAGCGGCTCCAAGACGACGCGCGCGCCGCGGCCGCGCGGCGCCGGCGGCGCGTCGGCTTCGCGGCGCAGCTCGGCCGACCATTCGAACGGACCGCGGCGCGCTTGGTCGACCAGCTCGATCCAGGGCCACTGCGCCTCGAGCGCGGCGCGGCCGAGCCGGCCGCTCGCGGCGACCTGCAGCTCGCCGTGCTCGCCGCCGGTGAGGCGCAACAGCACCGGCCCCTCGAGCCAGCGGCCCTCCAGCCGGCCGTCGCGCAGGCCATCGGCGTCGGCGCGCACCCGGCCGTGCAGCCCGGTCAGCGGCCCCGCGCCGGCGAACGGCTGCCAGCGGCCCTCCTCGATTTCCAGCTCGTAGTCGAGCGTGCGGGCTGCGGCGCGCGGCGCGGTCCGCAGTCGCGCCAGCACGCGCGCCCGTCCGCCGATCCCGGCCACGACGGCGTCCGGGATCGTGCCCGGGCGCGCGAGCCGCAGCGCCTCCTGCAACGTGCCGGCGAGCCGGGCTTCGACCTCGAGCGCCGCGGCCGCGTCACCGGGAGTCGCGCGGCGCGCCGGGCCACGGTCGCTTCCGGCCCAGGCGAGCCGGCCCGATTCGAGGTGCAGCGGTCCGACCTGCCCGCCCGTGAGACGCCCGTCGAGCCGCCGCCCGTCCCAGCGCAACTCGGCCTCGATCCCGTCGACGGTCGGTCGCGTGTCGTCGCCCGCGAAACTCACCTCGCGCAGCGTCAACTCGGCGGCACCCGGCCGTCCATCGACGAGTTCGAGCCGTGCGGTCGCGAGCTCGCCCGCAGTGAACGCCTCCCAGAACGACGACGCCAACAACGGCTGCAGCGCCGCCTGTGGCAGCGCCATCGCCGCCCGCGGCAGCGGCGCCGCGAGATCGATCTCGAAGCGGCTCGCGGCCATTCCGGCGCCATCGGTGCCGGCAGAGCCGGCGATGCGCAGCGCCGGCCCGTCGGCGAGCTGCAGCGCCAGCCCGCGTACCGCCAGCGACCAGCCGGGTGGAGCCGCCATGAGCTCGATCTCGCCGTCCAGCGCCGCCCGCAGGGGCTGTGGCAGCGACTCGAGCCCGGGCGCACGCAGCGCGGCCTCGCGTCCCTCGAGCCGCAGCCGCCAGTGCCCCCCCTCGGCGGCGAGCTCGGCGTCGAAGCGCTCGGCGACCCAGCGGCCGTCGGTACTGGCGAGTGCCAGGCCTTCGAGCCGGCCACGAGTCACGCCCGCGGCCTGCGCCGAAGTCCAGCTCGACTCGAGCTCGGCGACCTCGCCGGCCGTGATCCGCAGGCCCGCCGACGCGGGCCACGCGCCGCGACCGGCGCCGGCGGCGAGCAGCGCCGCGGCCTCCACGGGCAGGCGGCGCAGGCGCAGCGTGCCCGCGCCACCGTGGCTGCGCTGTTCCAGCTCCAGCGTGCCGCGGCCCGCGAAAGGCACTGCGGCGACGCCGGCCGGTACCAGCTCGACCTGCTGCAGCCGCCAGCGCAGCCCATCGGCATCGGTGCGCGCGAAATCGAACTCGGCGGCACCGACGGCGAAGCGCCGCGCGACCACCGGGCCCGGCGCGACGAAGCCGAGCCCCGCGATCCGCAGATCGCCACCGGCCTGCTGCACTCGCCCGCCGCGCAGCTGCACCGTCAGCGCGACGTCGCCGGTGCCACCGAGCAGTGCGTCCGGCAACAGGCCGAACGCCCGCCAGCTCGCGAGCACGAGCCCGCGCCCGGAAAGCCGCAGCCGGCCGTCGCGCGCACCGCCGCCGCCGCTGCGCGGCTCGCCGCGCAGCTGCAGCGCGACGAACAGCGTGCGACCGAAACGCGCCGGCAGCAGCAGCGTGCCGGAGAGCTGGGCACCGTCGACGCGACGGCTGGCGTAGAGGCGCGGTGCGCGCAGCTGCAACGGCTCGGCCGGACGCGCCGGGTCGATCCACACCAAGGTCACCGCCTCGAAGTCGAGGCTGCCTTCGGGTATGCCCGCGAGCAGCGACGGCAGCCAGGTCTCGAGCGTGGTCAGCAACGCCGGCGCAGCAGTGGGCGCGACGGGCGCATCGACCGCGGCGGCACGGCCGCGGCGCAGGCCGGACAGCTGCCGCAGGTCGATCTCGGCGCCGCTGACCAGCACGCGCCCGGGCCGCAGCTGCCCGCCGCGCAACAGCCGCCAGCTCTCGAAGCGCGCGACCATGCGCGGTGCGCGCAGCAGCGGCGCGTCGGCGCCGGGCCGGTGCATCTCGATGTTGCTGAACTCCGCCTCCGGGCCATAGAAACCGAGGCGCACGACCAGGCGTCCGTAGCGCACGTCGAGACCGGTCTGCGCGCGCAGCAGCCGCTCGACCGCGGCGCGCTGCTGCGGCACGCGTGCCAGCGCCGCGATCCAGGTGGCCGCGAGCGCGAGCACGGCCGCGAGCGCGATGCTCGCGAGCAGCGTCAGGTTACGCGTGTCGTGCCCCGTGGACTCGGACAAGCGGGCCTCCTAGCCCGGATTTCTCATAGGGAAGAGGTGCATCGGGGCGTTGATTGACCGAAACTTGTCTTGCGAAGAACGAGTTACGAACAGATCACCGGAGGCCCCGATGCCGACACAGTGTAGTGCGGAACAGTTGGAGTTTGCAGGGATTGAACGACGGCGCGTGATGGCGTCGTTCGACGGCGGGACAGTCAGTAGTTTTCCATCGTGCTGCGCCCGCGGGGAGTGCGAGAACCGGATCAAGGAGGCGCAGCTGGACCTCTTGGCCGATCGGCTCTCGACCGAGTCGTTCCGTGCCAACCAGCTACGTCTGTGGCTCGCCTCGGCCGCCTACGTGCTGATGCACGCGCTGCGGCGGGTCGGGCTGAAGAACACGGCGCTGGCCAGAGCCTGTGCGAACACGATCCGGCTACGGTTGCTGAAGATCGGCGCCGTCGTGACGATCAGTGTCCGACGGATGAAGCTGGCGATGAGCTCGGCCTGCCCGAACCAGGCGGAGTACATCGCCGCCTTCCATGCGCTCAGCGCCGCGGCACGCTAAGCCGCCCCCCGAACCGGACCCCTCGAACCTCAATCGCCGATCCGCACTCGCGCAGCGCGGCGGATCGGTGTCGGCGAAAACCGCCCCCCGAAGGACGTTCCCGCGGAAACGTCACCGTGACGCCGTCCGATCTCGCAGTCGACTCGATCACCCGATCAATCCGCGACGGTGTGGTGGAGTCGAGATGTGGCGCGGTGGCGGTACGACCCCTCTCAACTGTTGCCGCCTCTTTCGTCCGGCGGTGTCGCAATCGAGGGTCCGTAACTCCGTTTCCACATCCCGCCCATCGAAGACGCGATCGGGGCGCTTCTGCAGAAAGCGTAGTCGGCCGATGATGGCGCGGTGCAGATCGGCGGGATTCTCTACCCGCATGCGACCGACGGCGTTGTTCGTGACGTCGTTCCAGACCAGCTCGTCCGAGTTCAGCTCCGGGGAGTAGGGCGGGAGGGGGAACAGGCGCAACCGCCCGTCGAGCGATTCGACGTACGCCTTGACGAGCTTCGAGCGGTGCGCGGGGTGGCCATCGACAATGAGAAACAGCGGGCGGCGGGCCCCGTGCACCAGGCGCTTGAGAAACCCGATGAACACCTTGGCGCCAACCCCACCCTTGACGACCATGAACCGCAACTCGCCCCGTGGATGATCGCCGAGATCATGTTCAGGCTGAAGCGCTGGCCCGTCACACGGACCACGGGGATCTTGCCACGCAAGGCCCAAGTGCTGCCGGCCGGCCGCAGCGTCGATTCGCCCATCCCCCGGATCGTGCATGGAATCCCCGGCTCCGGCGGGCGTAGTTCAATGGCAGGACTGTAGCTTCCCAAGCTACTAACGTGGGTTCGACTCCCATCACCCGCTCCACCTCTCTCGTCGCGTCAGCCGCGCAGCGCCTTGCGCAGCGCCTCGATGGAATCCCGATTCGCCTGCGTGGTTACCCGGCTCGCGATGATCTGGAAAGCGTGCGGAACGCCTGGGTAGATGTGCAGTTCCGTCGGCACGCCGGCATTCAACAATCTCTGCGCGTACGCAATGTTCTCATTCAGGAACAGGTCGAGCGCGCCGCATGCGATGTATGTCGCAGGCAGGCCGGACAGATCTCTTGCCCTCGCCGCGGCAGCGTAAGCCGAGACTTCCTCCGATCCTGGTGCGCACTCGAGCAGCGCACTCCATCCGTTGAAGTTGTCCTGCTGGTTCCAGACAAGCCCGCCGATGTGAGGTGCGATACCGTCAGCGACGGCAGTTCGATCATCGAGCATCGGATAGATCAGATGCTGGAAGGCAATCGGGAACTCGCCACGATCCCTGGTCAGTAATGCGAGGGCGGCGGCGAGGCCAGCGCCTGCGCTGTGGCCCGAGACGGCAATGCGGCGCTTATCGATCTGCAATTCGTCCGCCATGCAAAACAGCCACTTCAGCGCGGCATAGCAGTCCTCGACCGGCCCCGGGTGCTTGCAGGCCGGGGCGAGTCGGTAATCGACAGACAGGATCACGGCACCCAGCGTCTCGGCGTTCTTTTCGTCGTCCGCCACTAGCAGATCGGGCGAGCCGTAAACGTAGCCGCCGCCGTGCATGTACACGATGGCCGGCCGTGGAGCGGCGCACTGCGTCGGAACGTAAAGCAGCCCGCGGATGTCTGGCGCCCCCGGCGGTCCGGCGAACCAGACTTCGCGCTGCTCGACCGCCTCCGACCTGGGCTTGAACTGGGCTGAACCGACAGACGCTGGGTCGAACGGCGTTTCGCCATGGAAGATATCGACGATGGCGCGCACCTCGGGATCGAGCAGATGCTCGCCGCGCATGGGTGATCTTCTCTGTTCGCTCATAGGCGTACCTGGTCCTTGTCGATCCACACGGTGACCGCTGCATTGGCCAGCAGGATGCTGTCGCCCTCGCCGAGAGCGGGCACGTGCAGGCCGCGCGCCAGCATGCCGCCCGCGACGACCTCGACGTCCGCGGCCCCGAACGGGATCAGCTTGCGGATCTCGGCAACGTCGACTCTTTCTGGGAAAGGGCAACCGATCTTGACCTCGATGCGCATCGCAGCACTGGGATCAGTCAGTCCGAGCAATTCCTCCAGCCCGCACATGCAGCAGTGGGACATCGCGCCTTTGACCGCGCGTGTCGACGCCTTGGTTGCGTCCAGGCCGTGGAGGTCCACGCCGGTGTCGAACTCGACCAGGAATCGCTTGAAAGTCAAGGGTTCATCCTCTGGCTGGCTGGGCGAAATAGCCGTTGGCATGCGCCGTCTCGAGCGTCCTGCGCACATCGACCTTCATCGGGCCGTTCCGCGTGATGCGCATGCCCACCGATTCCCCCCGCTCCAGACGGACTTCGCGTTCCCCATCGAGCGCCAGCATGCCGGCCTCCGTCATGGTCCACGTCAGCGTCTGATCGAGTGGCACGATTTCCGGTCTCTCGAGTCGGAAGGGCGCGATCACTCCGGCCGCAAGCGCAGCGCGCACGTTGGTATCTCCGGCGGCACAATCCGCCACGGCGCCGTGGTCGTCGTCTGCTCCCACGATGAAGGTCGAGGCCACCACCGAGGAGAAGCCGATCGAAGCCGGATGGCACTGCGTCACCATTACTCGCTGTATGTCGTCCCGTTGCCAGATGGCCTTGGCGCCGCCGTAGGCAAGTCCCGAAAGTACGGCATCGACCAGGGCGATATCGGCCATCGCTCCATCGCGAAGGATCTCGATGCGCTTGCTACGTTCGCACGCTTGTTCCCGCGCCGCCGCGCCGTCGGCAATCGCCGCTGCGGCCATGCCCACCACCGTGCCTTCGATCATCTCCGGATATACGTTGTTGGTGCCGGTCGAGAGACTGATCATCGGCGTAGTCGTTTCGCTCTTGGCGGCGGCCCGACTCGTGCCGTCGCCGCCGACGACGACCAGCACGGCGGCTCCCAGCGATTCGACATGGCGCGCGAACTCCGTCGTGTCGGCGGGACTGTCCGTCATCGGGAGGTCAGGGAGGATGACCGTGCCCTTCGCGACAGCCTGCGCTTGCTCTTCGAGGTTCTGCTTGATTAGCGGCCCGAACGAATAGCTGTCCGGCATGATGACGACCTTATGGCCGCCCATCTGGTATGCAGCGAGGATGATGCGCTCGACGATGTTCGACTTCTCGCGGTTGCTGTAAACCGAGGCGTGCGAGACGAGCCGACGTATGTCCCGGCCTGAGGCCGGATTCGCAGCGATCGCAATCAGTCCCATCAGGGTTCCTTCGAGGCGTGGAAGTGCGGTTGGGCGTTTAGGGCCGCAGCGATCGCTGCTTTGCGATCGCGCGTCGGGCGAACATCACGGGTTCGCCGGTGCCGCGTCCTCCGCGCCCGTTTTGTACATGGAGTGCCACGGATCCGAGATCGCTTCGATCAGCGCCTGCAGGAACTTCGCCACGTGGATGCCGTCGACGAGGCCGTGGTCGGTGGTGATGGACAGCGTGACCTCGTCGCGCGGGACGACGTTGCCAGCATCATTGAACCCCGGAACACGGCGAATGCGACCAACGCCGAGTATTCCGCCTTGCGGTGGGGAGAGCAGCGGGGTGAACCCGTCCATCGGAAACATGCCGAGGTTGCTGATGGAGAACGTGGCGCCGTCCAGCTTCACTCGCATGAGCTTGCCGCGTTTCAGATAGTCGTACGTCTGCCGCAATTCGACAGCGACCTGCTCCACGGTCTTCGACTGGGTCTCGCTGATCACGGGGGCCATCAGATTGCCGTTGATGTCGGCCATCATCCCGATGTTGACGCTGCGGTAGTAAACGATTTCACTCTCGCCGCGGCTGGCGTTGAGTTCCGGCACACGCGTCAGCGCATTCGCGGCCGCCTTGACAAACAGGTCGCCAAACGAGATGGAGACCCCGCGTTCCTTCAGTTCCTGCCGGAAGCGGACCAATGCACCGGCATCGACGACAACCATCCCGGTGCCCTGGGGATAGTGCTGCATGCCGTGGGTCAACCGCTCCGCAATTGTCTGCCGAACGCGCGACAGCGGCACGGTCTGCCGTATCACGCGATCTTCGCTGTCACGTTCGAGCACTTTGCGCGTCCCCGTCAGTCCTCGTCCTCGGCGTCGATGTAGCCCAGCACGAAGCCCACTGGATAGGTCTCGTTTTCCTTGGCGACCAGTTCGAGCACCACTCCGGAATAAAGAGATTCGACGTCTGCGTTGGTCTTTTCGGTTTCGACCTCGCAAAGTACATCGTCCTCATCCACCCGCTGGCCAACCTGGACCCGCCAGACGAGGAGCTTGGCCTCCTCCATCTTCGCCCCGAATCGAGGCATGTTGATTTCTCTTCGTGCCACTGCAGCGCTCCTGGAGGCGTGAGATCGAATTATGCGGCTGGAGGGCTCCGGCCCATGACCTGGTAAATCGCCGCCCGGATCTGCGCCTTGTTGACGACCACGTCGAGGTCGACGCTGAAGCAGGGAATGGCGGTCATTGGGGTGCCGGCGCGCACAGGCGGAGCCTTGAAGTTGCGAGGGTCATCCTCGACGACCGCCGTGATGATTTCCGCGCCCGGGCCGAACTTGTAGGGCTCTTCGTGCGCAACCACCAATCGGCCGGTCTTCCGAACGGACTCCACGATCGTCTTCTTGTCGAGCGGGCACAGCGTGCGCGGATCGACGACCTCGATGCTGATCCCGTCGAGGGCCAGTTCCTCCGCCAGTTCCATCGTGTAGGAATAGGCGAGCTGCCAGCAGACCACCGTGACATCGGTTCCCTGCCGGGCGACATAGGCCTTGCCAAGCGGCACGACGTATTCGTCGTCGGGAACTTCGCCCGAGCATTTGTAGTTGAGCCGGTTGTGCAGGAATACGAGGACGACGTCGTCGTCGCGGATGGCTGATTTCAGCAGTCCCTTGACGTCGTGCGGCGTGCTCGGCAGCGCGATCTTCACGCCCGGCACGTTGGTGAACCAGCCGGCCACCTTCTGCGAGTGGTTGTTGCCAAGCCCTACGCCGGCGCCGCTGGCGGCGGTCACTACCATCGGCACCTTGACGTTGCCGTTGCTCCAGAAGCGGATCTTGGCGGCCTGGTTGACGATCGCGTCGAAGCCCAGTGACGTGAAGTCCTCGAACATCAGATCGCAGATCGGGCGCAGTCCCGCCAAAGCCATGCCGATCGCGCCATTGGTCATAAGGGCCTCGGCGATCGGCATGTCGACGACGTTGTCGGGCACCGCCTTCTTGATGCGCGGACGGAAGTCGTCCCCGCTGATGCCCTGACCGAGCAGCACGACGTTCGAGTCGCGACGCATTTCCTCGATGACAGCGTCGTCGTAGGCCTGATGGAACGTGATGAAACTCATACCAACCCCTCCATCGGAGTGGCCCACATGACATTGAGTTTGACGATGTCCGCGACAGTCGGCTTGTTGCCTGGCGTCTGGCATTCCTGATAAACGCTTTCTGCGAGGTTGCGGATGGTCTTGCGGACTTCCTTGGTGATCGCCGCCAACTCGTCGGCCGTTGCGACCTGGTTTTCGACGAGGAACTTCTCGTAGCGGGCCACGGGGTCCGGGTATCGCTTCATCATGGCCTCGTGATAGGTCGGGTCGCGGTACGTCGCCTGGTCACCTGCGTAGTGGCCGGTGATGCGGTAGGTTCTTGCCTCGATGAGGCTCGGCAGCGATTTACGGCGGGCGCGGTCCAGCGCGACGTCGACCACTTCCCGCATGGCCAGCAGGTCGTTGCCATCGACGACGACCGCGTCCATCCCGCACGCCCGCCCACGGTCGGCGATGTTCTCGCCGGAGCGGTAGTAGCTCGGATCCATGTTCTGCGAGAAGCCGTTGTTCTCGACGATGTAGACGATCGGCAGCTTGACCGTCGCAGCCCAGTCGAGGGCCTCGTGAACCATGCCCTCGCTGAAGGTTCCGTCCCCCATCAGCTGCACGATCGCCTTCCCGGGATTCATGCGCTTGAGCGCGTAGGCGTATCCGGTTGCAATCGGAGCACCCGTGCCGAGGATGGAGGGATTCGGCAGGAAGCCGACCTCAGGAACGCACAGGTGAAAGTCGCTCGAGATGCCGCCATGCTGACCGGACTTGAGGCCGACCTGTTCGGCGAGGAACTTGCGCATGTCCAGTCGGTGCAGGTGCAGCGGCCGGCATCGATGCGACGGCATGAAGGGTTCGTCCGGACGCAGTGAGTGAGCCACTGCCGTTCCGATGGCTTCCTGGTTGAGGCTGAGATGGAACATGCCCTGCAGGCGGCCCTGCGTGTTCTGGCGGTCGAGTTCCTTGTCGTAAAGACGGCCCGTCAGCATCGTCCTGTACATGGCCATCAATTCATCGGTGGAGTATTTCATGGTGCCAAGGGCGCCTCCCGCGGTTTTCAGGTGCCGTATGACGACGGGCGTCGTAGTGCGCTCGAGCGTCGCCGCAGCGCGCCTTGTTCAGAGGCTCCTCCACGGCTCCGAATGAGTTACACTCATCGCACGCTATAGGTTTGCGGAATATTTGTAAATAGCTTGTCTCCGCGAGCAATAACCTTGCTCAATTGAAGCTCTGATGCCGCCAATACGACCTCGACAAGTGCCACGAAATGAGTAAACCTTAATTTGGCGCGACGTGCCATCTTCGCACCGCATTGCAGCGGAGGATGCATGAGCTTCGAATACAGTGTGCGTACCCGGGATCTCGTGAGCCGCGTCACCGGCTTCATGGAGAGCTACGTCCTCCCTTCCAATGCGCGATGGCATGCCGAGGTGGCCGCGGGGAACCGCCATCCCGGATTCATGGAAGACCTCAAGGCACAGGCTCGGCGCGAAGGGCTTTGGAACCTCTTCCTGCCGGCTCTCAAGGAGTCGGAGCCGGGGACGCGCCTGACCAACCTCGAGTACGCGCCCGTGGCCGAAGTGATGGGTCGCGTGCCGTGGGCATCCGAGGTATTCAACTGCAGTGCGCCGGACACGGGCAACATGGAACTGCTGCACCTCTTTGCCACTCCGCAGCAGCGCCTCGACTGGCTCGATCCGCTGCTCCGCGGTGAAATCCGGTCGTGCTTCGCGATGACGGAGCCGGACGTGGCTTCGTCCGATGCCACGAACATTGAGACCCGGATCGAGCGCGACGGCGCCGAGTACGTCATCTCCGGCCGCAAGTGGTTTATCACGGGTGCGCATCATCCCCTGTGCCGCACGGCCATCGTGCTCGGAGTGACGGATCCCGCCGCTGCCGACCATGCGCGCCATTCCATGGTGCTGGTTCCCATGGATACGCCTGGCGTGGAGATCGTGCGCAGCATTCCGATTCTCCACCACGAAGCCCCCGAAGGACACAGCGAGCTGGTCTTTCGGAACGTGCGCGTGCCGGCCACGAACCTGCTCGGCGAGGAGGGCCGCGGATTCGCTCTGGCGCAGGCGCGGCTCGGGCCGGGCCGCATTCACCACTGCATGCGCACCATCGGCCAGTGCGAGCTCGCGCTCGAACTCATGTGCCAGCGCGCGCTCGAGCGCAAGGCCTTTGCCAAGCGACTCGCCGACTATGCCAACGTGCAGGACTGGATCGCCGAGTCACGGATCGAGATCGACCAGGCGCGCCTGCATGCGTTGAGCATCGCGGACAAGATCGATCGGTTGGGCAACCAGGCGGCGCGAGTCGATGTGTCCGCGATCAAGGTCATTGCTCCGCGCCTGCAGGTTCGCGTCGTGGACCGGGCGATACAGGTGTTCGGCGCCATGGGGCTGACCTCGGACACGCCGCTCGCCTGGTTGTACGGATGGGGTCGTGCCCTGCGATTCATCGACGGGCCCGACGAAGTCCATCTGCGCGTGGTTGCGCGCGATGAATTACGCCGGCAGAAAGGTCGCGCAGCGAGCCTGGCCCATCATTTCGTAACGCCGCCGCAGGCTCACTAGCCTGCGTTACTGAGTCCAGCACACAGCTGCGGGCGCGGCTCGCCGCGCCGTCCAATCGCGCCATCGAGCACGGCTGTTGCTGCACTGCGTTAACAATCGCTCGAGCTACTGAGGGCCACTCCGGGCGAAAATAAAGGCAAAACGTATTGACATGACTCCGTTAATGAGTTGTACTCATCTCATGTGGGAGCCATCGCTTCCGGCCTCAGGCTGTGACGGGGACATCTGTCGTGTGGAACGTTAGGAAAACCCTCACTCCACGAAGCGCACAACTGCAACCATGTGCGGCCGCCGCGATGCGCGGCATTCCACGGAGTCATGAGGATGGTCACGAAGACGAAACGCCAGCGTGCGCGTCGGTTGCCGAGCGAGGACCGCATCGACGCAATCGTGCTGGCAGCGCGCGAGGTGTTCGAGAGCAAGGGTTACGAAGGGGCCTCGACGGCCGAGATTGCGACGCGTGCAGGCGTGGTCGAGGGCACGATCTACCGCTACTTCGACACCAAGCTCGACCTGCTAATCAAGGTGGTCGGAATCTGGTACGAGGCGATGCTCGCCGACTACGCGGAACAGCTGGCCGGAATCCGCGGAACCTGGAATCGGCTGCGGTTTATCATCTGGTGGCAGCTGAAGATCGTCCACAACGATCCGCGCATGTCGAGCCTGATCTACTACGAACTCAGGCAGCGCCCGGAATACCGGAACACCACGCTCTTCAAGCTGAACCGCGAATACACGCGACGCACGGTGGGCATCATCGCCGAGGCGATGGAAAGCGGCGAGTTTCGCCCGAACCTCAAGCTGCGGTTGCTCCGCGACATGATCCACGGCGCAGTTGAGCACTCGGCGTGGGACTACATGCACGGACTCGGCGATTTTTCCCCGGACGAACTCGCCGACATGATCACCGACGTGCTCTTCCAGGGGCTGCGCAGTCCAACCGCTCCGCCAGTGAACGACGAGCTGCTGGCGGCCTCGGTGCTCGAGAGCGTCACGCGGCGCCTCGAAGACCTCTATGGCCGCCTCGACAGGCGACTCGGCGAGTCGCAGGGCACCGCCAAGCCCAAGCGCTAGCGACCACTGCATGAAACTCACTCACTACAAGTCTCTCGGTGCCTCGCGGTGAGGGCTCTCCTCCTGGACGCTCCTGGACCGGCCGAGACCTCGCTGCGATGGGGCGAGTGCGCGCTGCCCGAGCCTGGACCCGACGAGGTTCGCGTGGCAGTGAGTGCGATCGGACTCAATCCCTCGGAATTCATGCTCGCCGAAATGGCGATGCCGATATGGACCTATCCGCACGTCCTCGGGCTGGACGCGGCAGGCGTCATCGACAAGGTTGGAAGCGAAGTCAGCGACTGGAAAGTGGGCGACCGGGTCGCCTATCACGGCAGTCTGTTCGGGCAGGGAACGATGGCGGAATACGCCATTGCGCCTTCGGCAGCGCTCGCGCAGGTCCCAGCGGCCGTCACCTTCGAGCAGGTGGCTGCGCTGCCGGCTGCAGGACTGACGGCGTATCAAGCGATCGAGCGCAAGCTCCCCGTCGGCGCGCTGCGATCGGTGCTCGTCTACGGTGCCACGGGTGGTGTCGGCGGATTCGCGGTGCAGCTCGCGCAACGACGCGGGCTCAAAGTCATCGCCGCCATTCGCTCAGTAGAACAGGCTCCACGCGTGCGACGTCTCGGCGCCAGCTCGGTGATCGACCTGCGTCAGTCAGCTGACATGGCTGCAGCGATTCGTGCCGTCAACGATGGGCAGCTGGTGGACGCGGTCATCGATACCGTCTCGTCGGCGAACGCCACGGCGAGCCTGAGCCATCTCGCGTACGGCGGACACCTGGTGTGTATCCAGGGGTTGCCGGACTTCACTCGCCTGCAACCTTTCTCGACCGCTCTCAGCGTGCACGAGATAGCGCTCGGTGCTGTCTATGGCAGCGCCGGCACGCGCGAAGCGGTCGCTGATCTCGGTCGAATGTTGGGCGAGCTCATCCAGCTCATCGGCCGCGGGGAACTCGACCCGATGGTCACTGAGGTCGTTCCCATCACGGAAGTTGCGTCAGCCCTCGGTCGCCTGAAGCGCCGGGAGCTGACAGGCAAGGTCGTGGCGCGGGTGGGTTGACGGTTGGAAGCATGAATCTTGGTGCGCGGCAGCGCGATCGAATCTAGCCAGGGGGGATTGAAAATGTACTCTCGGAACTTCTCTTCACGTGCACTGCGCTTGGCCGTGACGGTCGCTCTGGCAGCTGCGATGCCTGCATTCGCGGACCAAGCCGACCAGACGCCAGCGACCGACTCGGCAGCTGCAGCGCCCGGGCAGCTCGAGGAGGTCACCGTCAGTGCCCGCCGGCGTGACGAATCCCTGCAGGACGTGCCCGTGACGGTCACCGCCTTCGGCGATGCCCAGCTGGCACAGCAGGACATCCGCAGTGCAGTCGACCTGCAGTCGGTTGTGCCCGGGCTCGCAGTCGCTGGCTCCCGCGGGTTTACAAGCTTTCCGTTCATCCGCGGCCTGCGCGGCGTGGTGGGGTATTTCGCGGAAGTGCCCACGACGCTCATGGGCAACCCGTTCTACTTCGACGTCGGCAGTGTGCAGGTCCTGAAAGGTCCGCAGGGCACGCTCTTCGGGCTGAGCACGAACGGCGGCGCGATCCTGCACGAGCCGAAGCGCCCTGAGGAAGCTTTCGGCGGCTTCGCCGGGTTGACGCTCGGTGACCACAGTCGGCAGACGTATGAAGGCGTGCTCAACGTGCCGGTATCGGACAAGTTGCTGGTGCGTTTCGGCGGGCAATACCAGAAGTCGGACACCACCATCCACGACACCGTGAGGGGCGACGGGTACGATTCAGAGGACTACTGGGTTGGTCGCGTAGGCGTCGCCTTCCGACCCACGGACAGCGTCGAGAACTACCTCGTCATCAACAACTACTCGTCGCACGGCAAGCCTTACACGTTCGTACCGTACGAGGTGAACAGTGTGTATTACCAATTCTCGAACCCGGCACTCGGCGCTCAGCTGCAGCGGCTGGTGCAGCAGATCCGCGACAGGGGCTTCTACACGCTGCTGGGCACCTCGATTCCGGAAGGGAGCAAGTCGAAGCGCGACGCCCTCAACGTCGTAGACCACCTGTCCTGGGAGATCACGGATTCGCTGGCCATCAAGAACATCCTGGGCTACGCCGAGTCCCGCGACTGGTATCGCGCGGATATCGACGGCACTCCGTTCCGTATCGCTGACCTGCATGGACTCGGGACCAAGCCCTTCGGTCCTATCAAGACCTGGACGGAAGAGCTGCAGCTGCAGGGGAAGGCGTCCGACGACAAGCTCGTGTATGTCGTCGGCACGTTCCATCTCTGGGACAAGTCGACCAAGGACACGACGCAGTACACGGACCTGACGGACCTGTTCGGCATCGCAACGGGACTCGCGACACATACCGAAAATGCAGCGCATGCGGTCTACGCGGAAGGCACCTATTCGTTCACCGACAAGTGGAGCGCCACGGCCGGCGCCCGCTACACGAAGGACCACAAGGAGATTGCGCAGTCCAACAGCCTGGTAATCCCTGGCGTCGGCGAGATCGACACGGGAGATACCAGCGACAAGGCAGCCTGGAGCGCAATCAGCTGGCGTGTTGGTGCTCAGTACCAGGCGAGTGCGGCGACGATGTTGTACGCGACCATCTCGAAGGGGCACTACTCGGGCGGCTTCAACCTCACGGCGCCTCCATCGGCGCGCACGTACGATCCTGAATCGCTGGTGAACTACGAGCTCGGCATCAAGTCCGAATGGGACCTCGGCGACATGCGCGCGCGCACGAACCTCGCCGCTTACTACGGCGACCACCAGGACGTGCAGGCCATGGTGAACGTGCTGGTTCCGTTGCCGGGCGGCGGCACGACGCTGGCAACGGTGACCAACAACGCCGCGTCCGGCGAGATCAAGGGCGTGGAAGCGTCGGTTACCTTGCTGCCGACCGATGCGCTCGAACTGTCCGTCGATTTCGGCTGGATGGATGCCAGCTACACCGAGTACAAGACACTCGATCCAACGGGCACGGTCGCAATCGACGCGAGCAACACTCCGTACGTGTACGTGCCGGAGTGGAAGTACGCGATCCACGGAAGGTATCACCTGCCGGAGTTCGGCAACGTCGGCGCGTTCACGGTGTCCGTCGACTACTCGGATCAGGCTGAGCTTTACAACGACGCGAATCCGAATCCGCAGTACTACGACAAGGTGCGGTCCATTGAGAACCTCGAGGCGGCGATCACCTGGAACAACATGCTCGGGCGCGAAGGCCTCAGCGCGCGGCTGTTCGGCAGCAACCTGACTGACAACCACTGGGCCTCGAGCCAGTTGGCCGCATACCGCAGCCTCGGTCTGTGGGGGCAATACCCGGCTCCGCCGCGGGCATGGGGTGTCACCTTGCGCTACGAGTTCTAAGGAGCAATCTGTCGCTGCCCGGCCGGCCTGAGGCGGTCGGCCAGCGAGGTTCCCATCGAGCATTGATGCTGCCCGCCGCGGCACGCGCGATGTGGGCGGGATGTGTGTTGTCCGCGAATCGCCAGTTCGCTGCAGGTCAGGTGAAGAAGTGTCCACTCGCAGACCCGCTGTGCGGGAGTTCGACGACGAACGTCTCTGGAACTACCTCGAGCAAAACCTCGACGGATTCCGGAGGCCGGCGACGCTAGGTCAGTTTGCCGGCGGGCAATCGAATCCGACCTACCTGGTGTCCACGCCTGGCGCGAAGTACGTACTGCGAAAGCGACCCGCGGGCGATCTTCCCGCAATGGCGCACAGGATCGACCGCGAGTTCCGAGTTCTGTCGGCCCTGCAGAAGACGGATGTACCAGTGCCTTCTGCACGGCTGTACTGCGACGATGCCGAGGTCATCGGTACGCCGTTCTACCTGATGGACTTCGTCGAGGGTCGAGTCCTCACCGACCCGCGTCTGTCGAGCCTGAATCGGGAAAGCCGCCGCGCAGTCTACGAATCGCTGATCGACACGCTTGCCCGCCTGCATCTCGTCGACTACGTCGAGTGCGGGCTGGAGGACTTCGGTCGCAAGGGAGGGTACTTCGAGCGGCAGTTGAGGCGGCTGAGTGACCAGTACCGCAGCGGCGCCACGGAAATCATCGAGTCGATGGACTTCCTCATCGACTGGGTGCCCCGACACCTTCCAGACGATGACAGCACGGCGATCGCGCACGGTGACTTCCGCCTGGGCAACGTCATCCTCGATGCGAAGACATCTGGGGTCGTGGCGGTTCTTGACTGGGAACTTGCCACGCTCGGACATCCGCTCGCCGACCTGGCCTACTGTTGCGTTGCATTCCACCTGCCCGCCGGCACGCCACATTTTGATGGGCTGGCCGACGTCGATCTCGAGGCGATTGGACTGCCGACGGAGCAGGAACTGGTGAATCGCTATTGCGCGCGAGTGGGACGCCCCTCGATCCCGGGGTGGAACTTCTATCTCGCGTTCAGTCTCTTCCGCCTTGCTGCCATTTCCAAAGGCATCTATCGCCGGGGTCTGGACGGCAACGCAGCAGGTGGCAACCCTGGAATCTTCCTCGAAACAGCCCGACTCCTCGCGGACCGGAGCAGGAAGCTGGCGTGCGCGCACTCCACGGAGTCGATCAGACACGTCGCTCCATCCCGATCCGGGGCCGTCATCGGACCGTGAACACGCTCTAAGCGAAGGAACCGAAATGCAGACAGAACATGCGATCGTGACCGACGCGCTCCATCGCGCGATTGAGCTGGGCGAAGGTGGCCTGCAGATCGCGGCATACCTCGGTCAGGAACTCATCGTCGACCAATGGGCGGGGCTTGCCGACGTCGAACAGCAGAAGCCGGTCGACGGCGACACGCTCTTCGCCGTGTTCTCGGTCACGAAGGGGATCACCGCGGCTGCCGTCAATATGCAGGCCGAACGCGGACTGCTGGATCTCGACGCGCCGATCGCTCGGTACTGGCCCGAGTTCGGGCAGAACGGCAAAGAGAACATCACCATTCGGCACGTGCTGACTCATCGCGCGGGAGTTCCGCAGATGCCGGCTGGCATCACCACGGAATCGATGTGTGACTGGAACTGGATGATCTCGGCCTACGAGCGAGAGAAGCCGCTGTTCCCGACGGACACCACCAACTGCTATCACGGCCTTGGCTGGGGATGGCTCGTCGCGGAGTGTGTCGTACGGACAGATCCCAGGCGCCGCTCGTTCGGGACGTGGGTCGAGGAGGAGATTTGCCGGCCGCTGGGGATCGACAGTCTCTATATGGGATTGCCGCGCTCGGAGACGGTCCGCGTCGCGACGCTGTTCGGTCCGCCGACGCCCGTCGACAAGTTCGGATCCATGCCCGAGCCGGCCAGCCCTTCTCCCAACATCCACAACCAGCAGATAGTTCGCGAATGCTGCCATCCCGGCGCCGGCGTCATCTGCAGCGCAAGGTCCATGGCGCGGTTCTGGGCGATGCTGGCCAATGGAGGGTCGCTCGATGGCATTAGGCTCCTCAGCGAGAACACGATCCGCAACGGCCTCTCGCATCGCAAGAACACACTCGATCCGGACCTGATGATCGGCTATCCCGTGCCTGTCGGTCGGGCAGGCTGGTGGATCGTGGGTCCCGGCAATCACATGCCGGTTGGCGAGAATCCGAACACGCTCTACAACCCTGGGGCCGGCGGGTCCGTTGCTTTCGCTGATGTCGATCGGGGCCTCTCGGTCGCCTTCACTCACAACAACATGGGCGCGAGCTTCGACGGACTGACGGCCGTGATGACCGCCGTACGCGAAGTGACGAGTGAGATCGAAAGCCGGAGAACAGCATGACCACCCTCGTATCGAGTGCGATGGTCGACACCGTGGCTATCCATGAACTGCTGGCGCGCCTGACCCGCGCCGTGGACGAGGGGACGGTCGAGCAGGTTGCTGGCTCTTTTCGCGAGGACGCCGAATGGGACCTTGGCGTGATGACGTGGCAGGGCAAGTCAGCGATTGCCGCCGGCGTCGAGAGCATGCGCAAGGCAGGGTTCTCAGGGCCAGGCACGAATACCCGCCACATCGTCTCGAACGTCGTGGTGGACTTTCGCAGCGACATGGAAGCAGAAGTGGCTGCGACCTTCGTACTGATGGCGAAAAGCCCAGACGGCGTCTCCATCCGTGCGATGGGTGACTATCGCGACGTGCTGGTTCGCGATGGTCGCTGGCTGGTGGCCAAGCGCACCAGCATCGTGTGACCAGCGTGCGGCTTTACAGCTGCTTGGTCGGGTCGGACGGGAGGTATCGATGCGTGGAGTGATCTGGGACGGCAAGAAACTTCATGTCGACCAACTGGAAGTACGCGATCCAGGTCCAGGTGAGGTCCGCGTCCGCGTGACCGCTTCGGGCATCTGCCACAGTGATCTGATTCCCGTTGATCACGGCAGCGACCGGCTGCCCATGGTGTTGGGCCATGAAGCGGCCGGAGTCATCGATTGCCTTGGCCCTGATGTGGACGGATGGAGCGTGGGGCAGCACGTGACCGTAGGCTGCCAGACGCCGTGTTACCACTGCGGCGATTGCGAGCGGGAGAACTACTCGGCGTGTCCGGAAGCGTGGACGGCGGCGCGCGCACCGTTCACCTGGCGGGGGAAACCCGTCTATTCGTGCGCGAACAGTTCGTCCTTCGCGCAGCAGATCGTGGTGAAAGTCAGCCAACTCTACGATACAAGCGGTATCCCGGACGTGGAGGCCGCGCTCATCGGCTGCGCTATTTCAACCGGCGTCGGCGCGGCCCGGAACCTCGGCAAGATTCGCCGCGGCGAGAACGTGGTGGTCATCGGTCTAGGTGGCATCGGCGTCAATGCCATCCAGGGAGCGCGACTAGGTGGTGCCGCCCGGATCCTGGCGGTAGACATTGAAGCGACCAAGCTGGCCACGGCAGAACTGTATGGCGCGACGGACTTGGTGACCGTAGAGCCCAGCGACCGCGCGGATGAGGTCGCCCGCAAGATACTTGCCGTGACGCCGCGAGTCGATGTGGTGATCGAGTGCAGTGGGGCCCGCACCGCGATGGAGGCGGCTACCCAGTTGCCCTACATCGGCGGGCGCTCGGTATTCATCGGCCTGCCGCCGCCGGACAGCCGGATTCACTTCTCGGGGAACAGCTTTACCTGGGGTCGGACGTTCATTTCGGGATTGAATGGCGGGACGACGCCGGGTGCGAGCTTTCAGCGTCTGGTGGACGAGGTTCGGGCGGGTCTGATCAAGGTGCGTCCCCAGATCACTCGCGTATGGCCGCTCGACGAAGTTGAGGACGCAATCGCCGCTCTGCGAGGCGGTAAGGTGACGAGGGCCGTGCTGGATATGAAGTAGCCAGGCAGCCAATCCTCATTCCGGAAAAGCGTCGATTGTCCCGGCTAACCCGCATTTCTCACACGGCGCTGGATCTTGATGCGATTGATCGGGCCGGTCGAGCGGATTGTACGGGCTGGCGCGGCGCGCGGCCGGCGCGCCGCGGGTCGGCTAGACCAGTACGACGTCGTACTGGTCGACTTCGTACAGTGACTCGGCCTGCAGCCGGATCGGCCGTCCGCTCATGGCCTCGAGCTCCGCGAGCACCGGCGAATCCTCGCCGAGCAGGCGTTCGACGACGTCCTGGTGCGCGAGGATCAGCAGCTCGCGGCTGCCGAACTGCTTCGCCTGGCGCAGGATCTCGCGGAAGATGTCCTGGCAGACCGTCTCCACGGAGCGCACGAAGCCGCGTCCCTCGCAGCTCGGGCAAGGCTGGCACAGCAGGTGCTCGAGGCTGTCGCGCGTGCGCTTGCGCGTCATCTCGACCAGGCCCAGCGGCGAGAGGCTGGCGATCTGCGTCTGCGCACGATCGCCGGCGAGCGCGCGCTGCAGCGCCTCGATGACCTGGCGGCGGTGCGCCTCGTCCTCCATGTCGATGAAGTCGATGATGATGATGCCGCCGAGGTTGCGCAGCC
>JADLDF010000335.1 GCA_020846815.1 Gammaproteobacteria bacterium
CCAGGGCCGCGAGCTGCCGCGCGGCAGGCTCGCCAGCACCAGCGTGGCGTACCACGGATGTGCGAACTCCTGTCCCGCGGTGACGCAGAGTCGCACCGTCTTGACGCTGGTGCAGCGCTGCAGCAGGGCCTGCAGCGCTTCGCCCTGCAGCGCCCCGGCGAGCGCGGCAGCGCGGCGTGCCTCGTCGAGCGCGACGCCCACGCCGACTTCGCTCAGCAGCTCGAGCAGCGCCCGCTCCGGGCTCGAGACTGTGGCGAGCGCCATGCGCCCGGGCACGGGGCCGACCTGGACCGGCCAGGCGGGCTCCTCGCGGATCAGCCGTTTGCGCTGATAAGTCGCGGGGAAGCGCGTCGTGAACCACGGCGGCAGCTCGCCGTTGCCCCAGCCGTAGAGCGTCAACTCCTGCGCTGTCGGTTGGCTCGGTTCTGCCGATCCGGCCAAGCCGGCTGATCCGGCCGATTTGGTCGGTTCAGTCGGTCCGGCCGGCAGCAGCCCGTGCCATTGCAGCGCCGTCCGGCCGCCGACGTGCAGCCCGGCGAGGCTTTCGCGCAGGAACACCAGGCTGCGCCCCAGATCCGGCTCGTCGCCGGCGCGGCAGAACACCCCGCGCGCCAGCCGCAGCAGCCAGCCGCTGCGCACATAGCTCACGGCGAGGTCGGCCGAAATGCCCAGCGTGGCGAGGCGGCGCGAGGAGAACGGTTCTCCAGCGGGGATCGTCGTGAACAGACGCTTCAGCTTGTCTCTGGCCATTGGGGTGCATGCTACGACAAGTGACCGCCCGACAAATCCTCGGTAGTACGATTTGACGTGGTGGATGGTGTCGTAGTCGGCAGCGCTTCTTGCGTTCGGCTCATTCCCAAGCAGCCGCTTGGCTGCTATGTCGACCTTCTCCACCGAAGCGTCGAGCTTGAAGTCATCGGGGTTGTAGGAAAGAAAATCCGACAATAGCCGCTTCAGCAAAATACGTCGTGCCTGCGGGTTGTCAGTACTGCGCGGCAGCCGCGCTACACTGGCAGCCTCGCACTTTACCTACCACCGGATTCGCCCCGCACGGTGTCCTGCGGCGAGGCGCCGTGCTCGAGCACGGAGCTCTCCCGTTCAGCGGATCGTCCATGAGACGCTCCACGGCGGCAGCGCGACGGCGAGCGCATGCGGGTCCTCGGGCCAGCCCTCCCGCCAGATCACCTCGTCCGCTGCGGGCTCGGCCAACCAGGCGTATACGTCCTCGTCCGCGGCCGGCGCGTCGTCGAGGTTCGCGAGCAGCGACAACCGTCGCCCATGTAGCCGCCAGCTCACGCGGAACGCGTGGCCTCTGGCCTGCCAGCTCGCGCACCGCCGCGCTGCCTTCGTCATCGTAGTTCACGGCTGCGCCCCAGGGCGTCGCATGCCGGCGGGTCATGAGCTGCGGCCAATAGAGGTGGGTGTAGTTTCCCTCGGGGCCGAAGTGGTTGTAGACCACGTCGAGCAGCATCATGAGTCCGCGCGCATGCGCCGCATCGACGAGCGCCTTCAGATCGTCCGGCCGGCCGTAGCGTGCGTCGGGTGCGAACGGCAGCACGCCGTCGTAGCCCCAGTTGCGCCGCCCCGGAAACTCGGCGATGGGCATCAGCTCGATTGCGGTGAGGCCGAGTGTGGCGAGGTGCTCGAGCCGCTCGATCACCGCGCGGAACGTACCGGCCGGCGTGAACGTGCCGACGTGCAGCTCGTAGACCATGGCTTCGTGCCAGGGCCGGCCGCGCTCGACGAGCTGCCGGCCGTCGATGAAGCCCTGGATCCGCAGCGGCTCGAGCGCCGTGATGCCGAGCCGCTGCAGGTAGTCGACGACGAGCGGCTCGGCGAGCGCGCCGATCTTGCCGCGCAGCGCTTCCGGCAGCCCCGCATGGCGCTGGGTGAGACCCTTGACGTGTGCCTCGTAGATGATCGTGTGATCCCAGGGGATCGGCTGCGGCCGGTCGCGGCCCCAGGTGAACGCGGGATCGATGACCATGGCCTTGGGCACGAAAGGCGCGCCGTGCCAGACCTCGTCGGTGTGCTCGGGCAGTTCGATGCGCGCGAGCTCGCGTTCACCCTGCGTGTCGAACAGGCAGAGCTCGACACGGGTCGCATGCGCCGAGAACAGCGCGAAGTTGACGCCCAGCCCGTCCCAGGTCGCGCCGAGCGGGAAGGGACGGCCTTCCCGTACGCGCCAGCGCACGAGCGGCGCTCAGACGCCGGGAGAGTTCATGCGGCGACCTCCGCGAGGTCGGTGTCCGAGTCGGTAGCGACAGCGGAGCGCAGGTCGCGGTCGCGGGACGTGCTTTCCGTGCGCCGCAGGGCCGATTCGGCATCGATGCGTGGCAGAGACTCGCGCGCCGCCAGCCAGTCGGCGTACTCGAGCCGTGCACGGGCGTCGCGAGGCAGTTCCTCGTCCTCGCACCAGGCGCTGAATGCATCCGGGTCGAGCATCACGACGACCGGCGTGATCGCCTGTCGTGCCAGTACCTCCAGTCGTTCCTCGAAGCCGCGCTGCCAGGCGGCATGGCTGCGCGGCAGCAGCACGGCATCCTCCATCACGGCGAGGATGCGTTCGTATTGCTCGGGCGCGAAACTGGCAACGACGAGCGAGGTGGTGTCGCCGGGCATGATCGACCTCCCTGGTGGACTGGAGAGGCTAGAGCACAGACCGCTGCCGCCGCTGTCGGCGGCCGAGGCGCCGCGATGCCAGACGACGCCGACGGTCGTGCACCGTCGTGCGTCGCGGCAGCGTGGTTCAGGCGTCCGGTCGGGCGGGGCGCTTGCGGGCGACGACGCGCTCGGCGGACGGCGCACCGGGGTTCGCCGTCGCCGCGCTGCGACGCCGGCGCTTCGTCGCCGGAGGTTCGACGCCATCGTCCGCGGCCGTCACCGGCTGCGACAGTTGCGGATCCCTGGGAAACGGTGGCTCGGCGGACGAATCCATGGCCGCGAGGCGCTCGGCGCGCAGCTGCGCCTCGGCCTCGTGCCAGTCGCTCTCGGCCGAATCGCCGGGGCAGCCGCGGCGCTGCCAGAGTTCGTAGGCGCGGGCGGCGATCGCCTCGCGGTCTGGATCGAGAGAGTGGGGGTCGGTCATGGACGTCCTCCGGGTCTGGGCCGGCAGCCTAGAGACTGCGGCGAAGGGCCTATGTCGGACGATCGGAAGCGACCCTGTCGGACGATGCCGACGGCTGCGGTCCCCCCCCTCGTCGACCGCGGACGTGCTCAGGCTTCGTAATCGACGACGCGACGCTCGATCGTCAGTTCACGGATCGCGGGCTTGACGGCTTCGTGGACCGGATGGGTCTGGTAGCCATGCAACGCCTCGCGATCGGTGAATTCACTGTACAGCACCAGGTCGGCGGCGTGTGCATCTTCGAGGAAATTGATTCCCACCTCGATTTTCAGCAGCCCCGGGATCCGGCCCGTCATGCTCTCGAGCAGCGATCTGACGCGCTCGGCATTGGCGCGGACCGAGGGCTCCTTACGCAGGCGCCAGGCGACAATGTGCTTGATCATTGGCGATGATCTTGGCGACATTGTCACGCAGACGCAACTGCGCCGCAGGAGGCTACTGGCATGCACCGCAGCCAGTTCGCGGGACTCAGCATCGACTGCCAGACAGACGACCTCGATGCCGTGGGCCGCTTCTGGAGCGAGGCGCTTGGTCTACGCGTGCGCGAAATGCAGAGGGCCGACAACGCCGAGGTACGGCGAGAGACCGAGGTCCCGAGCGAGCCGGGCAGGTCGTGGGCGGTGTCGTAGTCGCGCGCCGGACCGTCGAGGAAGTGCCCGAGCCAGCGCCGCCGCACTCGATTGCGGCGACGAGTGCGGGCTGGTCCGAGAGCCTGAGATTCCGCTGCATCCAGAGCGGCACGGGCGAAGGCATCACACGTTCCCTGTGAGAGCGAGCGACGATCGCATCCTTCAGCCGGCGGACGAAGCGCGCCGACGACCGTGCTTGTGCGCTGCGACGCGCAGCGGACCCGGATCGTTGAGATTCTCGAGGAAGGTCCGCTGCGCCTCGCCGCCGAGCGCGTCCCAGTCGAGCTTGCCGACCAGCGCCGCGTGCAGATCGCGATCGCGCAGTTGCAGCGCCGCAGCCGGCGCCCGCGGCCGCCCCTGGCGAAGGCGGGCGGTGCGCGGGCCGCGCAGCAGGTCCACCACGGCCTCGATCACCAGGTCGTCGCGCGGCAGCAGGCCGTGTGCGACCGGGGTGACGTACAGCGCCGCGCCCGGCAGCGCGGCCGAGTCCAGCGGCACGGTGCCGTCGCCGTCGCGCCGGTAGGTGTAGGTGAACTCGCGCCTGCCGGCGCGCGCCGCCGTGACGGTCGGTGAGCCGATGCCTGCGATCACCGCGAAGCGCGCGTCCCCATCGGCCAGCCGCGGCGCGAGGCCGCGGGCCGCGGCGAGCCGCGCCGCGTCCGGCCGAGGTCCGTGCACGGGCCAGCTCGCCGGGTCGTGGAAGTCGACGTCCGGCGCGGCCGCGCCCATGGGCAGCAGGTCGTAGAGGCTGTCGAAGGTCGTGAACACCTCGCGCGTCAGCGCGTCCGCATCGTGCAGGCGGTCGAGCATCGCGACGCGCCGTACGACGGCATAGCTGCCGCGCATGGCCTGTACGGCCGCGAACGAGCCGAAGTTCGGCGTGCCGAGCAGCACGATGCGAGCGATTGCCGGAAGTCTGGCGCGGCGCAGTGCCGCGCGCACCACCAGGCCACCGAGACTGTGTGCGACCACGACCGCCGGGCGCGCATCGGCGCGCAACCGCGTGGCGAAGGCTGCGCCGAGGGAGGCGATGCCACGGCGCCAGTCGTAGGGAAAGTACTCCGGATCGAAGCCCGCGGCCGCGAGTCGCAGCCACAGCTTGAGATAGCCCTGGTCGATCACGCCGAGCGTGCGTACGCGATCGCGCGGCCGCCGTCGCAGCAGCGTCGCGCGGCCCGCGATCAGATCGGGCGGGTCGAGCCACACGGCATCCGCCGGCGCGCCAACGGCGCGCGCGAAGCCGAGCCGCGTACCCATGATGCCCGGCAGCAGCCAGGCGCGCGGCCGGCCGTGGGGCCGGCGCTGCCGCGAAGAGCGCGCGGCCAGCGCCAGTGCGTGCAGCTCGGCGCAGGCCTCTGCACCGAACAGCCCGTGCAGCAGCTCGCGCTGCTCGCCGGCGGCGAACAGTGCCTCGAGACGTGTGCTGCCGAGCGCCGCCGCGTGGTCGTAGGGCGTGACCGGTGCGGCGCGGCGCGGCGGCGTGGTCGTAGGGCGCGACCGGTGCGGCGCGGCGCGGCGGCGCGGTGTCGGCATCGTTCAGCCGCGGCCGCGCGGCTGCTGCAGCGCTTGCTCGGCGATGACCTTCGCGACGGCCTCGATGGCTTGCTGGCGCGGATGCGTGCGGCGCCAGACCGCGCCGATCTGCCGCGTCGGCGCCGGCTTC
>JADLDF010000336.1 GCA_020846815.1 Gammaproteobacteria bacterium
CACGGAGGCTGCGGCCGATGAGGCGCTGGATCTCCTGCGTGCGGCCGCTCTGCTTGCCCTTCGCCGCCTCGCGCGGCGAGCGCGTGTGGGTGGCGCGCGGCAGCATGCCGTACTCGGCCGTGACCCAACCCTGGCCCTTGCCGCGCAGGAAGCCCGGAACGCCGTCCTCGATGCTGGCGGTGCAGAGCACGCGCGTATCGCCGAAATGCACGAGCACCGAGCCTTCGGCGTGACGCGTGAAACGGCGCTGGAAGCCGACCGCGCGCAGCTCGTCGGGTGCGCGGCCACTGGGACGACGGGCCATCGGCTAAGGCTCCGCGACGTGGCGGCGACCGGCGGCGGCGAGGCGGCTCATGCCGGCCCCAGCCAGCGCAGCGCGACGCCGGTAGTGTTGTCGGCGCCGGGACCGGCGGCGGCGACCGCGCGCCTGGCGAGGCCGGTGAGCGCATCGGTCAGCGTCTCGCCCGGTTTCGACCAGGGACGTGCGATCGCCTCGTCGTCGAGCGCGCCCCACAGACCGTCGGAACAGACCAGCAGCAGGTCGCCCGGCTCGAGCCGGCGGCGGCCGGTGAGGGTCATCTCGGGCAGCAGCGACTCGCCGCCGACGCAGCATTCGACGAAGTTGCGCATCGGATGGGCCAGGGCCTGCTCCTCGCTGATCAGCCCCTCGCGGATCAGGAACTCGACGTGGCTGTGGTCGCGCGTGCGCTCGGCGATGCGGCCCCGACGCACGTGGTAGACGCGGCTGTCGCCGACGTGGGCCCAGTAGGCCGAGTCGCCCTGCACCACGCAGACCGCGCAGGTTGCGCGCGGGCGCTGCTCGAGCGGCAGCGCGGCGCCGAGCTCGACCACGGCCTCGTGGACGCGGCCGAGCGTGAGATGGAGGAAACCGAGAGGATCGAACAGCGGCTGCGGCGTGTGCCAGAAGGCCTCGACCAGCAGCTTCTGCGCGGTCTCGGCAGCGAGCGCACCATCGGCGTGCCCGCCCATGCCGTCGATGACCACGAGCAATGCAGCATGCTCCGAGACGGCGACGGCACAACGATCCTGGTTGTCCTCGCGTCCTCCAACCAAGCTCGTTTCTGCGTACTCGACCCGCAAACTGCCACCGGCATTCGGCTAGACTGCGCGGCTTTATACACCGAGACCCGTACCCGGCGCACGCGCATGATCACCAGCATGACCGGCTTCGCCCGCCGCGAAGCCAACGGCCCCTGGGGCCAGCTTGCCTGCGAGCTGCGCAGCGTCAATCACCGCTACCTGGAAGCCGGCTTTCGCCTGCCCGAGGAACTGCGCGCGCTCGAGACCGAGTTGCGCCAGGCGCTGTCACGCGAACTGCGGCGCGGCAAGGTCGACTGCACGCTGCATTTGCGGGCGGCACAGGGTGGCGCCTCGGAGCTGCTGCTCGACGATCGCGTGCTCGCGGCGCTGCTGACCCGGGTGCGGGAGATCGCGGTGGCCGCCCCCGGCAAGCCGACCGTCGACGTCATGGACATATTGCGCTGGCCCGGCATCGTCCGCGAGGACGTGGCCGATGGCGAAAGCCTGCAGGCGGCGGCGCGCACGCTGTTCGGTGACGCGCTGCGCGAGCTGTCCGAGTGCCGCACCCGCGAGGGTGTGCGGCTGCGCGAGCTGATCGAGCAGCGCTGCAGCGGCCTGGAGCAGCTGGTCGCCCAGGTGCGTGGGCGTTTGCCGGAGATCCAGGCGCGGGTGCGTCAGCGCCTCGAGGAACGCGTCGCCGAGCTCGGCGCCGCGGTCGACCGCGACCGCCTCGAGCAGGAGCTCGTGCTGCTGCTGCAGCGCCTCGACGTCGCCGAGGAGCTCGATCGCCTGACCGGCCACATCGAGGAGACCCGCCGCGTCATCGGCGGCAACGAGCCGGCCGGCCGGCGGCTGGACTTCCTGATGCAGGAGCTCAACCGCGAGGCCAACACGCTGTCCTCCAAGTCGCAGGATCTCGAGAGCACGCGCTTCGCGGTCGACATGAAGGTGCTGATCGAGCAGATGCGGGAGCAGGTGCAGAACATCGAATAGGTTCCGGGGGCGTGCGCGGGCGTCTACAGATGTGCTCGTAACCGCTTGAGTTCTTGCCTGTTTTCCCCGGTATCGTCCATGGTCGTCCAATCTGATCCGATGCTAGCTTTGCAGCTGGATATGTAGCTGATGTGTAGCTAGGCGTGTAGCTGGCGACACGACGAGCAAGTTTCTGCGCGTCCAGCTACACACCCCGAATCGAGGAGGTGATGACCATGGCGCATGCGAAGCTGACCGCACTCGAAGTCGAACGCGCTCACCGATCGGGCAAGCGGCTGCTGTTGGGCGATGGCGATGGGCTTTACCTGCGCAAGCAGGCCAGTGACGGCGCCTCCTAGGTCTTGAGATACCGTCATGGCGGCAAGGCGCGCTGGCTCACGTTGGGCAACTTTCCCGATATGTTGCTCGCCATGGCCCGAATCGAGGCGCGGCAAGCGCGTGCTGCTCGACAAGCAGCAAGACCCCATGCATCTGCGACGCGCCGCGAAGGCCGAGGAACGGCAACGCGGATCATTCAAGGAGCTGTGTGAGGACTGGTTTCGCGCCGAGGTGGAAGGCCGCGGAATCAAGCATCCAGCCGTGCCCCGTCGCTATCTGGACAAGTACCAGTACCTGTTACCCAAGCTTGGGCGCATGGCCGCAGTGGATGTCACGCCGTCGGATATTGCGCGACTGATCGATGCCGTGAAAGTCCGTGCGCCTGCGGCGGCAAACGACCTGTTGAGATACGTGCGCCGCATCTTCGCCTTCGGTGTCCGGCGCCGGATCGTCCCCAACAATCCCGCGGCGGACTTTTCACCGCGGCTCGATGGTGGCGGCACCGAGC
>JADLDF010000337.1 GCA_020846815.1 Gammaproteobacteria bacterium
CCTCGAGCGTGGTTTCGTGCTGCTCGAAGACCTCGGCTCGACGCCGTTCCTGTCGCGCCTCGCCGATCCCGCGCAGGTCGAGCCGCTCTACGGCGACGCGCTGGCCGCGCTCGCGCGCATCCAGGCCGACGGCCGCGACGCGGCGCGCGAGCTCGCGCCCTACGATGCCGCCGTGCTCGAGCGCGAGATGGCGCTGATGCCGGAGTGGTTCTGCGAGCGCCACCTCGGGCTCGTGCTCGACGACGCCGATCGCGCGCTGTTGCGCACGACCCATGATTTCCTGATCGCCGAGGCGCTGGCACAGCCGCGCGTGTTCGTGCACCGCGACTACCATTCGCGCAACCTCATGGTGATCCCGCAGCGCAACCCCGGCATCATCGACTTCCAGGACGCGCTCGCCGGGCCGGTCGGTTACGACCTGGTGTCGCTGCTCAAGGACTGCTACGTCGGCTGGCCACGCGCGCGCGTCGAAGGCTGGGTCGCGGCCTACCGTGCGCGGCTGCGCGCCGCGGGCTTCGTGGAGGGTGCCGGTGCGAGTGACGCCGAGTTCCTGCGCTGGTTCGACCTGATCGGTCTGCAGCGCCACCTCAAGGTGCTCGGCATCTTCGCGCGGCTCTGGTACCGCGACGGCAAGAGCGGCTACCTCGCCGACCTGCCTCTGACGCTGCACTACGTGCGCGACGCCTGCGCGCGCCATGCCGAGCTTGCGGACTTCGGTCGCTGGCTCGAGACGCGGATCGCGCCGTCCTTCGAGCGCGTCAACGCCGCCGCGATCGAGGCGGCGCGCGCCGGCCGCGGTCGATGAAGCCGGCTGCCGGCATGAAGGCGATGATCCTCGCGGCAGGCCGCGGCGAGCGCATGCGGCCGCTGACCGACCGCGTACCCAAGCCGCTGCTGCCGGTCGGCGGCCGCCCGCTGATCGAGTGGCACCTGGTCGCGCTGGCGCGCGCCGGCATCCGCGAAATCGTCATCAACCATGCCTGGCTCGGCGCGCAGATCGTCGCCGCGCTGGGCGATGGTGCGCGCTTCGGTCTCGCGATCCGCTACAGCGACGAGGGCGACGGCGCGCTCGAGACCGGCGGCGGCATCTTCAAGGCGCTGCCGTGGCTCGGCCCGGGGCCGTTCGTGGTCGTCAACGGCGACGTCTGGACGGACTTCGACCATGCGCGCCTGCCGGCGCTGGACGAGTCGGCGCTCGCGGCGCTGATCCTGGTGCCGAATCCGCCGCAGCACCCGCAGGGCGATTTCGCACTGGTCCCGCGCGCGGGCGAGACTGGTGGCGCGGCGCTGCAGGACGTCGTCGCCGAGCCCAGCGCCGGGCCGCGCCACACGTTCTCCGGCATCGGCGTGTACCGTCCTGAGTTCTTCGTCGGCTGCCGGCCGGGCCGCTTCCCGATGCTGCCGCTGTTCCGTGCCGCCGCCGGTGCAGGCAGGCTGCGCGGGCGCCTGTATCGCGGCCAGTGGCACGACATCGGCACGCCGCAGCGGCTGCAGGAGCTCGATGCGCGGCTCGCGGCCGGAGCGGTCGGCTGACTACCGCGCCGGCCGTGAGCGTAGACTGGCGATGCAGACTTCAGGAGATTCCGTGTCCGGGCTGAAAGACATCCCCGTCGTCGCCGAGGGCGGCGTGCCGCGCAGCGGCGAGAAGTACCGCACCGCGCAGGGTTTCACCGCGATCCGGGACGGCATCAAGACGCCGGCCGCGGCCGGCCCCGGCACAGCTCCCCGCACCGGCAAGCCGCGCTGGCTGAAGGCGCCGCTCGGCAGCGGCGCGGGCTACGAGTCGGTGCGCCGCACGGTGCGCGAGCACCGCCTCGCCACGGTCTGCGAGCAGGCGAAGTGCCCGAACATCGGCGAGTGCTGGAACGCCGGCACGGCCACGATCATGCTCATGGGCGAGGTGTGCACGCGCGCCTGCCGCTTCTGCTCGGTCGACACCGGCAATCCGCGCGGCTGGCTCGATGCCGACGAGCCGCAGAACGCCGCGCGCACGGTCGAGCTCATGAAGCTCGGCTACGTGGTGCTGACCTCGGTCGACCGCGACGACCTGCCCGATGGCGGCGCGGCGCATTTCGCCTCGACCGTGCGCGAGATCAAGCGACGATGCCCGGAAACTGCGGTCGAAGCGCTGACGCCCGATTTCAGCGGCGTGCTGCGCGACGTCGAGACCGTGGTCGATTCGGATCTGGACGTGTTCGCGCAGAACGTCGAGACGGTGCGTCGCCTCACCCATCCGGTGCGCGATCCGCGCGCCGGCTACGACCAGACCCTCGCGGTGCTCGCGCACGCCAAGCGCCACCGGCCCGCGGTGCTGACCAAGACCAGCCTGATGCTCGGCCTCGGCGAGAGCGACGCGGAGGTCCTCGAGACGATGGACGACCTGCGCCGCGCCGGCGTCGACCTGCTGACGCTGGGACAGTACCTGCGGCCGACCGCGAATCACCTGCCCGTGGCACGCTTCGTCACGCCCGCCGAGTTCGATACCTTCCGCGCCGCCGCGCTCGAGCGCGGTTTCCGCGAATGCGTCTCCGGTCCGCTGGTGCGCTCGAGCTATCGCGCCGAGCGTGCGCTGCAGGGCAACAACGCCGGCCTCGACAACGCGCGCCTCGCGGCCGCGGTGCAAGCGCCGCGGTGAACGGCGACGC
>JADLDF010000338.1 GCA_020846815.1 Gammaproteobacteria bacterium
CCTTGACGACGGCGCGCAGCGCGTCGATGAACACGGTCGTCTCCTCGGTGGTGCCGACGCTGACGCGGCACCAGTCGAGCAGCGGCTCGAACGGCCGGCCGACCTCGATCTGCTTCTCCTTCATCTTCGCGCGGAACACGTCGATCGGCATGCCGGGCGCGAGGAACACGAAGTTGCCCTGCGGCGGCGCGTACTTCAGGCCGAGCTCGTGGCAGGCGGCCGTGACCCGCCGCCGATCGGCGATCAGCGAGGCGCGGGTGCGCGTGAGGAATTCCGCGTCGCCGAGGCTCGCGGCCGCGGCCGCGAGCCCGAGCGTGTTCGGCGTCGTCGTCTGGTGGCGCCGCAGCCGTGCCGCGAGGTCGGGACGCGCGATCGCGTAGCCGATGCGCAGCCCGGCGAGGCCGTGGAGCTTGGAGAACGTGCGCAGCACGACGAGGTTTGCGCCGCCGCGCACCAGGTCGACCATGCTCTCGGTCGCACCGTCGTCGGCGAGCTCGAGGTAGGCCTCGTCGACGATCACCAGCGTACGCTGCGCCATCTGCGTGCAGAACGCGCGCAGCGCCGGGCCATCGATCGCCGTGCCGGTCGGGTTGTTCGGGTTGCAGACGTAGAGCAGCGAAGTGTCCGGCCCGGTCGCCGCGGCCAGCGCGGCCAGATCGTGCTTCAGCGCGGCGTCGAGCGGTATCTTCCTCGTCTCGCAGCCGAGCCTTTCGGCAAAGGCCATGAGCTGGTTGAACGTCGGCCAGGCGCAGACCACCTGTTTGCGTTCGCCCCAGCCGAGCGCCAGCATGTGCAGCAGCTCGGCCGACCCCGAGCCGAGCACGATGCGGTCGCGCTCGACCTGCTCCTTAGCGGCCAGCAGATCGACCAGCCGGCGTACGAAGTCCACGCCGTAGCGACAGCTCTCGTCGGTGGCCGCGACGATGGCCGCGCGCGCCTGCGGGCCCGGTCCCCAGGGATTCTCGTTGGCGGACAGCCGGATCGGATAGCGCAGCGACATCGGTGCGCGCTGCGGCTTGCGCGCCTGCGCTTCTCCGGCGAGCGGCATCGCGCCGGCTGTGAGCGCCAGCGACAGCACCTGCCGCCGGTCCATCGAGACCGTGCCCTTCATCATATTTGCCCCCCTGAAATCCGTTCACCTCGATGTCCCGTCGGCGGTACAGCACTACCCCCGACGCAACAGCGAGGCCCGCTTATGGCATCAAGTTCTCTCGCTGATTCGTAGTCCTGTCAATCACGCAGGTTGCGGTGCCTTTCGGCAGTGCGCATCGAGATATGAAAATAGCTATCGAAACAAAGAGTTAGCTGCCAGGGTAGTTTCCAGGGCAATGCGCTCGGTTCCGGGAAAAGGACGTGAGTTGCTGCAGAAGCAGGCTTTCTCCTGAACCGCCCAGATGGTATATATCAAGATATATATCGCCACGTACGGAGATATACAATGAGCGATACCGCCAAGCTGTTCATGACAGGGCGCAGCCAAGCTGTTCGTCTCCCGCAAGCCTATCGATTCGAGGGCGAGGAGGTCTTCATCCGGCGCGATCCAGTCACCGGCGACGTCGTACTTTCAGTGCGACCGCCCGACTGGGCTGGATTCCTGGAACTCGCGCGACGGGCGCCTGCTCCCGCAGATTTTCTCGCCGATCGTGACGATCGGCCCGCTCTCGAGCGCGACCCACTGTGAAGCGCTTCCTGCTCGATACCAATCATGTGAGCGATGCGCTCAAGGGGCACTCGCGGCTGCTCGCACGCCTCGCAAAGATGCCGACTGGTGCAGTGGCCATTTCTGCGATCACCGCAGGGGAGCTGCGCTACGGCTTGTCCTGGCGCGGCAAGCCCGCCGAGCTCACGCGGCTGGTGGAGGAGTTCCTGCGCCGCGTGCAAGTGCTGGACTGGGGACAGCATGAAGCCGAGGTCTTTGGTGATCTGCGCGCCGAATGTCGTCGTCGTGGCATCGGCGTCGGTGCGCTCGACTTGTTGATCGCCGCCCAGGCGAAAGCCGCTGACGCGGTGCTCGTGACCCGGGACGGTGCCTTCGACGCAATCCCCGGGCTGATAGTGGAAAACTGGAGCAGTTGATCCTTCCCCGAGGTGCAAGGGCGACATCCATGCTCCGCCGTACCAGCAGGTCGAGCTGCCGATCCACAGCAAGGAAGGGCCGGCTTGGTGAATTTCGTACCAGCAGAATTATTGCCGCACTGCGCGACCGGGCGTAGCATCGATCCATGATCGACTGGAGCACTTGCCCCGCTGTTGAGCGGAACCCCGAGCGGTTGAACGGCGCATGGGTTTTCGTCGGCACGCGCGTGCCCGTCGCTGCGCTTTTCGAAAACCTCGAGGATGGTGCGCAGATCGCGGATTTCATACGCTGGTTTCCCGGCGTCACGACCGAGCAAGCCAAGCTGGTTCTCGAGCACGCAGCGCAGTCCTTGCAAGTGGCTTGATGCGTATTTTGTTCGACCAAGGTACGCCTGTGCCTTTGCGAGGACTATTGAAGCGACATGACGTTTCCACCGTTTACGAATTGGGGTGGAGTCAACTCGAAAACGGCAAGCTGCTGTCACGGGCTGAAAGTGCGGGGTACGAGGCCTTCGTCACAACCGATCAGAACCTGCGGTATCAGCAAAGCCTGCCTGGCAGAAAATTGGCCATAGCCATTCTCAAGACAACGAGCTGGCCGCGGATCGAAGCCCATGGCGCGCATGTCATCATGCGGCCGGGCGAGATCGGGTGCTCGCCGAAGGAGTCGTGGAGCTGGAAGCTGTTCATGTTCGCGGCTTCGCTCGCCTGCTGCGGCGTCATGCCGAACTCGGCGCCGAGCTCGCCCTTGTAGAAGAGGTCATAGGCCGCCTGGATCGCGGCCTTGCGCGAGGCGCCGCGCTGCAGCGCGCGCCGCTCGGCCTCGACCAGGCGGCGCAGGGTCGCGGCAAGGTCGCTCTGGCGGAAGATCTCGCCCGCGCGCGGTGCCTCGCGCGGCTCGCCGGCATGCGGCAGCAGCACGCGCACGGTCTCGGGCCATTGCTTCAGCACGCGCTTGTCGCGCTCGATCCGGTTCGCGAGCTCGGCCTCGATCGGATAGCCGTCGGCGAGCTCGATCGCCGGCTGCAGCACCTCGGCGAGCGACAGCCTGCCGTACTCGGCCAGCATGACCATGAGGCCGCCGGGCGTACCCGGCGTCACCGCGGCGAGCGGGCCGTACTCGGGCGGATACTTCATGTCCCGGTCGCGGAAGAACTGCACGGTGGCGCCGCTCGGCGCGACGCCGAGCGCGTTGATCGCGATCACGCGCCGCTCGCGCGGATGCCAGAGCAGGGCCTGGGTCTCGCCGCCCCAGCTCAAGGTATCCCACATGGTCGAGGTCGCAGCCAGCATCGCGCAGGCGGCGTCGACGGCGTTGCCGCCGCGCTGGAACATCATCGCGCCGGCGGTCGCGGCCAACGGCTTGCCGGTGATGGCCATCCAGGACTGGGCGTGCAGCGGCGGTTTCTGGGTGCGTTCCTGGGCTGCCGCTGGTGCTGTAACGACGGCGGCGGCCAGCAGCAACACCAGCAGGGGGCGCGTTCGCGTGGGCCGGAATGGGTGCATGAGCCGGATCAGTAATGCGGCGGTATCTCGACGTCGGTCGCGGAACCGGCCGGCGCGCTGCCGAGCTCGTCGAGCAGCTGCCGGTTGCGTTCGACGACGCGTTCGAGCTCCTGCTGCTGCCGATACAGCTCGTCGCCGAGCTGCTGCAGCGTCGCCTCGAGATAGGCGACCTTGGTTTCGAGGGCCTCGAGGCGGGCGGCGTCGATCGGTTCCATGGTCTGCAAGGCTATGCCACGCAGGGCTGCGGGCCAACCGTGGACGGGCATACGCTGGGCGCCCGCGGTCTCTCTGTGTCTTGACAGATCCGGGGTCGGCACCGAGTCTTGGCCCGCCATGACCCTGCTCGCCCCCGGTGCGGCCGACTCCACGGCGCCGGCCCCGTCGGCCGCCGGGGCGCCGTATCCGTCGCGGGCCTATGCCTGGTACGTCGTGGTGCTGCTGACACTGGCGTACGCGATCTCACTGCTCGACCGCTGGGTCCTGTCGCTGCTGGTCGGCCCCGTGAAGGCGCACTTCGGCGTCAGCGACACGCAGATGGGCCTGCTGATGGGCTTCTGGTTCGCGGTGTTCTACGTGACCATGGGCCTGCCCTTCGGCTGGCTCGCCGACCGCTATGACCGCCGCAGGATCGCCGGCCTCGCGATGCTGTTCTGGTGCACGATGACCGCGTTCTGCGGTCTCGCCAGGAGCTTCGGCCAGCTCGCCGCGGCGCGTCTCGGCATCGGCCTCGGCGAAGCGGCGCTGACGCCGGCCGCGAACTCGATCATCGCCGACTATTTCCCGCGCGAGCGCCAGAACAGCGCGATCACGTTCTTCAACATGGGCATCTCGACCGGCATGGGCTTCGCCTATCTGACCGGCGGCCTGATCGTCGCCTGGATGGCGACCCAGCCGCCGCTGGTGCTGCCGGTGTTCGGACGGCTCGAGACCTGGCAGGTGGTATTCCTCGCGGCCGGTGCGCCGGGCATCCTGGTCGCGATCCTGCTGTTGCTGACGGTGCGCGAGCCGCTGCGCCGCGAGCGGCTGGCGCGCAGCGCGCGCGAGGCCGCACTGCCACGCTGCATCGCTTTCGTGAAATCGCGTCGCGGCGCCTACGCACCGCTGCTGATCGGCATGGGCGCCTCGCCGCTGATGGGCTACGCCTGGCAGTGGCTGCCGACGCTGTTCGAGCGCGTCTGGGGCTGGCAGGCGCCGCGGTTCTCCTTCGCCTACGGCTGCGTGCTGCTGGTTTGCGGGCCGCTGGGCGCGATCTGCGGCGGCATGCTGGCGACGCGCTGGTATGCGCGCGGCCAGAAGGATGCGCCGTTCCGCGCCGCCCTGCTCGGCATGGCGGTGACGACCGTCTGCTCGGCGCTGCTGCCGCTGATGCCCTCGCCCGAGTGGGCGATCGTAATGCTGGTGCCGGCCTCGATCTCGGGCGCCACGGGCGCGGCCTGCGGTGCCGCGGCCGCGGTGTTCATGACGCCCGGCGAGTTCCGCGCCCAGGTTTCCTCGATCTACGTGCTGACCATCAACGGCATCGGCCTGCTGGTCGGCCCTACGGCCGTGGGCCTGTGCAACGACTACGTGTTCCGGGCGACCGACGGCGTACGCTGGTCGCTCGTGGCCGTCGTGGCAGTGGCGGGCGGCGCGCTGACGCTCTATCTTGCGAGCGGCCGGCGCGCCTACCGCGAAGCCGTCGAGGCCCTGGAAGCCGCGCAGCAGCAGGCCCGTGCCGCCTGAGGCTGAGATTTGGGCTGAGGTTGACGCCTGGGCTGAGGCTGAGGCCGGCCGCCGCGGCCGCAGGCGCGTATCGTGGGCGGCTGCAAAGTCCCCGGGGCGCGTACCGCCCGAGGCGCTGCCACCCGTCACGTCAGAGGATGAGTTCGATGAGCCTGGGGATCAGTGATTCGGGCATCGTGATCGGCGCCGGCCGCACCGAGCGCGCGATCGCGATCGACGTCGTGCGCGAGCTGCTCGACGCTCTCGGTCGACGTGACCTCGATGCCGCGAGCGCCTGTCTCGCGCCGGGCTTCGTCATGACCGTGCCCGGCAACCACCAGTTCCGCCGCCTCGAGGACTTCGTCGCGTTCAGCGCCGGTCGCAACGGCGCGGTCCGCAAGTCGATCGACGGTCTCGAGGCGAGCGAGGCGCCGACCGGCATCGCGGTCTATGCCATGGGCACGATGTCCGGCAGCTGGCTCGACGGTACGCCGTTCCAGGGCGTGCGCTGGTGCGACCGCTTCGTGCTGCGCGACGGCCGTATCGTCGAAATGCAGGTCTGGAGCGACCTCGGCGAGCTGCGGCCGCGCTGAGCCGAAGCGCGTGCGGCAGCAGCGGCCGCGCTCAGCCGATGCGCAGCCGCGCGATCAGCTTGCGGTCGATGAAGTTGCGGGTGTCGAGGACCAGGCGGTCCTGCGCATGCTGCAGCTGGTGCAGCAGGAACATCACGCCGATCGACAGCGTCAGTGCCACGAGTGTCGCGTTGAAGGTGATGCCGAGGCCGAGGGTGACGCCGGAGATGTCGCCCAGCAGCGCATTCTGCGCATCCTGCAGTGCGATGCCGATGCCGCGCGCCGTGCCTACGAAGCCGATGGCCGGGATGCCCCAGACGACGAAGCGCAGCATGGAGTTGTCGGCGTCGAGCCGGCTCGCCTCGGTCTGGCATTCCTCGTTCACGGCGGCCGCCGTTTCATGGACGCTGCGCGTGACCGCGAAGCGCGTCAATGCGAGTTTCAGCGCGCGCGGCAGCAGGGCGTCGGGCAGGTCGGTCGCAAGTGCATCCACTTGTCGCGTCCAGGCACGCACGTCGTCGGGCAGGACGACGAAGCCGTCCTTCGAGTCCATGAAACCGCGATCCAGCAGGCTGCGTTCCCGTTGCGCATTGCGCCAGCGGCGGACAATCAATACCACCGACCAGAGTGCCAGCGTGATCGCGGTCTCCTGCTCGTGGTCCTTGATGATCACCCAGAACGATCGCAGCTCGGTCTGCCGCTTGCCTTCCTTCGCGGTGGCCGCGACCTGTTCGAGGATCGCGTCGGCGCGCGGGCGGACGATGACGGTGTAGAAACTGTGGACCAGCAGGATCGCAGCGAGCAGCGTGACGACGCCGAAAGCGGTTTCGCTCAGCGGCGCGCTGCGTTTCGCGGGCACGCTCGGGGCAGTGACGGTGGTGGCCTCCGGCTTCATGGGCGATCCTGGCTCCTGGTCGGTCGAGAGGCGGCGTCGGGTCGGCGATGGCAGCATCCGGCGCGAGGCCCGCCTGGGCGCGGGCATCGAGCGACTGATCTCGCTACCGGCATCCACTCTAGCGCGGCGGACGGGCCCCGTCTCCGGCAATGGGTCTGTCTGAGGACGCTGGACCGCCGCGTCGCGACAAAGTTCCGCGGCGGGCTGCTGCCGCGGGCGCCGCGGGGATGTGACGGGATGTATCGGCGCAGATGGCGCGAGCCTTGCGCCCGGGACGTGCGGGCGCGAGGGGGAGCCGAGTTCAGGCCGCCTGGGCGGCGGCCTCGCGCACCTGCGCGGCGCAGGCCAGCAGCTCGGGGACGAAGCGCTCCTCGGCTTCCTTCAGCGAGATGGCCTTCTCGGCGAAGCGCACGCTGATCGCCGCGGTGCCGAACTCGCCGAGCGGCACCGGCACCGACAGGCCGATCATCGCGCTGACGCGCTGTGGCCAGCGGAAGATCGCGTGGCCGTGCGATTCGCAATAGTGCAGGGCTTCCTCGAGACGCGGCCGGTCCCAGCTGACCTCGCCGGGATCGCGCAGCGCTTCCTCGAGCACCGGCGCGCGCGCCGACTGCGGCTGCGCGGCGAGCCAGGCGAGGCCCGCCGAGCACTGCAGCAGCGGGA
>JADLDF010000339.1 GCA_020846815.1 Gammaproteobacteria bacterium
ACCGCACCAGCCGCCGCAGCCGGCTGGTCGTGTTCGGCGTCGACGAGGGCATCCTGCAGGTGGCCGGCTGGCGCAATCCCGATCCGCTCGGCTTCTTTTTCGAAAAGCGCGCGCTCGAGGTCGACACGCGTCAGATCCTCGACCTGCTGCTACCGGAGTTCCAGGCGCTGATGCGCTCGGCGCCCGGCGGCGATGCCGAGGGTGGCGGTGCGAAGTACCTGAACCCGTTCAAGCGCCGGCGCGACCTGCCGGTGGCGTTCTGGTCGGGCCTCGTCGATGCGGGTTCGGAAGCTGCACGCTTCCGCTACGTCGTGCCGGATTCGTTCAACGGCTCGATGCGCTTGGTCGCGGTCGCAGTCGCCGCCGATGGCATCGGCGTCGCGACCTCGCAGCTCGTGTCGCGCGGCGATTTCGTGATCCTGCCGAATGCGCCGCTCGCGGTCGCGCCCGGCGACGAGTTCGAATTCACGGCCGGCGTGACCAACAATCTCGAGGGCGCCACTGGCGCGGACTCGGCCCTCGACGTGACCACGCGTCTCGAGGTCTCGGAGCAGTTCGAGGTCCTCGGCGCGCCGCAACTCGTGACGCCGATCGAGCGCGGCCGCGAAGCCGTGGTGCGTTTCCGGCTGCGCGCACGCGAAGCGCTCGGCGCGGGCTCGCTGCGGCTCGTGGCCAGCGCGGGTTCGAAGCGCGCCACCGCGACCACGGGCGTCAGCCTGCGACCCGCAGGCACCTTCCAGACGCTGCTGCAGTCAGGAAGCTTCGACGACGGGCGCCGCGACCTGCCGCTCGCGCGGGTGCTGCGGCCCGAACGCCGCCGGCTGGAGGCGAGCGTGGCGGCTTCGCCGCTGGCGATCGCCGGCGGCCTCGAGGCCTGGCTTGCCGAATACCCTTACGGCTGCACCGAGCAGCTCGTCTCGCAGGCGCTGCCCGCAGTGCTGCTCGCTGCGCGGTCGGAGCTCGGGCGCAGCAATCTCCCGGCCGCGCCTGAGCGCTGGTCGCGGCTGCTGGTCGAGCTGCGCGCGCGGCAGAACGCCGACGGTGGTTTCGGCTACTGGCCGTCGGACCCGGCAGCCTCGCCGTACGCCAGCGTCTATGCGCTGCATGCCTTGGTCGAGGCGCAGGAACGCGGCCAGGGCGCGCCGCGCGACGTGCTCGAGCGCGGCGCGGCCTGGCTCGCGGAGTTCGCGGCCGAAGGTGGCGGCGGCCTCGCACTCGAGCGCACGCGCGCCTATGCGATCTACGTGCTGACGCGCCTGGGACGCGTGGCCTCGAACCACGCCAACGCGCAGCTCGAGCGGCTCGACCGCGACCACGGCCGCCGCTGGCGCGGCGACATCACAGCGGCCTGGCTCGCGGCGGCCTACCAGTCGATGCGCCAGACGGCGCCTGCGCGCGAGCTCGCGGCGGGCGTGCGCTTCAGCGATCCGGCCCGGCCCTGGCCGGTCGACTACGGCGACGCGGGCGGCGGCTACGTCTACTCCTCGGTGACCCACGATGGGCAGCTCGCGTTCCTGCTAGCCCGGCATTTCCCGGAGCGGCTGCGCGAGCAGGGACCGGCGGCGCTGGCGGCGATCACGGCCGCGCCGCGCGCCGGCCACAGCACCGCCTCGGCGGCCTGGACTGTGCTCGCGCTCGATGCCTGGGCCGCGTCGGCCGAGAGCGGCCCGCCGCCCGCGCTGACGATCGACGAGCTGCTCGCCGGCGGCCGCATTCGCGCGCTCGCGACCCGCGGTACGGCCGTGCGGCGCGCCTCGTTCAGCGGCGAGGCGAATGCGCTGCGCTTCGGCGCGCCGCGCGGCACGCGGGTCTACTGGACGGCGACGCTCGCCGGCTACGACCGCGAGCCGCCGCAGACCGAGCTGCGCCAAGGCTTGGAGATCGTCCGCGACTACCTCGGCGCCGACGGCAAGCCAGTGCGGACGGCGAAGCAGGGCGACGAGCTGACGGTGCGCGTGCGCCTGCGCAGCCTCGAGCAGCGCGAGTACTGGGACGGCGTCGTCGTCGACGTGCTGCCGGGCGGCTTCGAGCCGATCCTCGACGAGCTGGTGCGCTCGGGGCGTGACGGCGCGGAGGAGGAGGCCGGCGCGGGGCCAGTCGCGCCCGCAACACCCTCCGCTGCGGGCGCGAGCTCGGCCGCGACGCGCTGGTATCCGGACTACGTCGACGTGCGCGAGGATCGCGTCATCGCCTTCGGTGCCATCGGCCCGCAGACGCGCGAGTTCAGCTATCGCGTGCGTGCGACCACGGCCGGCCGCTTCGCCGTGCCGCCGGCCTACGCCGAGTCGATGTACGACCCGGTGGCGCAGGCGCGCTCGCTCGGTGCGCAGCTCGCGGTCGAGGCGCGCTGAGTCGCGGTCGCGGGGCGGCGCGGGGCGGGAACGGGCATGGGACGTCGCGCCAAACTCGTGGCCACCGGCCTCGCACTGCTGGCCGCGACGCTGGTCGTGGCGCACGTCGCGCCGCGCGAGCCCCTGCTCGCACGCTTCCCGGCCTCGACCGCGGTCCACGACCGCCACGGTGCGCTGCTGCGCCTGACGCTTGCGGCCGATGGCCGTTACCGCTTGCCGCTGCCGCTGGAGCGGATTTCGCCCAAGATCGTCGCGGCCGTGCTGCTGCACGAGGACCAGCGCTTCTTCCGGCATCCGGGCGTCGACGGTGCCGCGCTGCTGCGCGGCGCCTGGCGCAGCTTCGTCGTGCGCGACCGGCGCGTCGGTGCCTCGACGATCACCATGCAGCTCGCGCGCCGGCTGCACGGCCTCGACACGCGCCACCTGCCCGGCAAGCTCGTGCAGCTGCTGCGCGCGCTGGAGCTCGAAGCCCGTTACTCGAAGCGTGAGATCCTCGAGGCCTATCTCAACCTCGTGCCCTTCGGCGGCAACGTCGAGGGCGTGGGTGCCGCGAGCCTCGTCTACTTCCGCCGCGAGGCGGCCGAGCTGACGCTCGCCGAGGCGCTGAGCCTCGCGGTCGTGCCGCAGAGCCCGGCGCGGCGCCGGCCCCGTGCCGACAATGCCGACTTGGCCGCGGCGCGTGCGCGGCTGTTCGAGCGCTGGCGAGCACGGCACGACGCCAGCACCGCCGACGCGGTCGCGCTCGAGGCGCCGCTCGTGACCGGCTCGACCCGCGATCTGCCGTTCTTCGCACCGCATGCCGTGCAGGCCCTGCTGGCGCGGCCGGCGGCGGCCGCGCGCACGCGCATCGACACGACCCTCGACCTGCGCACCCAGCGCCTGGTCGAGCACCAGCTGCAGGCCTTCGTCGCGCGCCAGCGGCGTTTCGGCATCGAGAACGCCGCGGCGCTGCTGGTCGACGTGCGCGACCGGTCGGTCGTCGCGAGCGTCGGCTCGGCCGATTTCGGCGCTGCGGCGATCGCCGGGCAGGTCGACGGCACTCGTGCCCGGCGCTCGCCCGGGTCGGCGCTGAAGCCCTTCATCTATGCGCTGGCCTTCGAGCAGGGGCTGCTGCATCCCATGACCGTGCTCGAGGACAGGCCCCAGGCCTTCGGGCCGCAGTCGCCGGAGAATTTCGACGGCGAGTTCGCCGGACCGCTGACGGCGCAGGACGCGCTGGTCCGCAGCCGCAACGTACCGGCGGTCGCCGTCGGGCTGCGGCTGCGCGCGCCGGGCCTGCACGGCCTGCTGCGGGGCGGTGGCGTCGCGAACCTCGCCGAGCCCGCGCACTACGGCCTCGCGCTCTACCTCGGCGGCGCCGAAGTCACGATGCGCGAGCTCGCGGCGCTGTACGCGATGCTCGCCGACGGCGGCATCTGGGCGCCGCTGCGCGACGAGCTGCCGTCGTCGGCACAGGCTCCGTTGCCGATGCCGCGACGCTTGCTCGGTGAGCCCGCCGCCTGGGTGACGCTGGAGATGCTCGCCCGCAATCCGCGGCCCGCGCAGGCGTTTGCCAACACCGCGATCCGCGCGCGCGGTCCGGTCTACTGGAAGACCGGTACCTCGAACGGCTTCCGAGATGCCTGGGCCGCCGGGGTCTTCGACCACCACGTGCTGGTGGTCTGGATTGGCAACTTCGACGGCCGCCCGAATCCGGCCTTCGTCGGCGTGCAGGTCGCCGCGCCGCTGTTCTTCCAGCTCGTCGATGCACTGCGCGCGACGCGGCCCGCCGGTGCACCGGACCGTCCGGCGTCGATGCTGCGGCCGCCTCCGCCGCTGCGCCGCGTCGAGGTCTGCGCCGGTTCCGGCGATCTGCCGAATGCCTGGTGTCCGCGCCGCGTCGAGACCTGGTACCTGCCCGGTGTTTCGCCGATCCGCGTCAGCACGCTGCACCGTGCGCTGCGCATCGATCGCCGCAGCGGGCTGCAGGCCTGCGCGGATGCGCCTGCGGCCGCGACGCGGATCGAGGTTTTCGAGTCCTGGAGCTCCGACATGCTCGAGCTGTTCGAGCGTGCCGGCCTGCCGCGCCGGCGTCCGCCGCCCCTCGATCCATCCTGCGCGGGCGCACTGGCCGAGGCTGCGGACATCGGCCCCGCGCGCGCTCCCGAGATCAGCTCGCCGCTCGATGGCGTCGCCTATCTGCTGCGCGATGCCGACGCCGCGCAGCCGGCGACACCGCTGGCGCTGCGTGCCAGCGCCGATGCCGAGATCGATGCGCTCTACTGGTTCGTCGACGGCGCGTTCGTCGGTCGCGCAGCGCGCGGCCAGGGCCTCGAATGGCTGCCGCGAGCGCCCGGGCGCTACCAGCTGCGCGTCGTCGACGATGCAGGTCGTGCGGCGCGCCGCGAGGTCGTGGTCGCGCGCGCACCGTGATCATGATGCCGCTCCGCGTCGTTCCGTTGCGCGTTGGCACGCGGATTGCCGCATCGGTGGCAGTCCGACAACGCCATCGTGGCGAACAGGAGACGTCGATGCCCGAGAAGCGAACCATGCAGAGAGCCCGTCGCGCTCGCCGCCAGGGCAAGGCCGCAAGGCGGGGCCCGCAGTGGCCCGCGATCGTCACTCGACCTTGATCTGGCGCGGCTCGCGCTTCTTCGCCGGCTCGCGTTTCGGCACGTGTACCGTCAGCACGCCCTCGCGCGACTCGCAGCGGATGCGCTCGGCATCGACGTTCTCGGGCAGCGAGAAGCTGCGCGAAAAGCTGCCGTAGCAGCTCTCGACGCGGTGGAAGCGCTCGCTCTTCTGCTCCGACTGCTGGCGTCGCTCGCCCGAGATCGTCAGCCGGCCGTCCTCGGCCGTGACGTGCACGTCTTCCTTCTTCACGGCCGGCAGCTCGGCGCGGATCA
>JADLDF010000340.1 GCA_020846815.1 Gammaproteobacteria bacterium
GAACGTGTCGTTCAGCAGCGCGTCGCGACCGAGCAGGTAGGCGACGAAGGTCTCGCTGCGCGTGTTGCGGTATTCGAGGTTGGCGCTGAAGCCGAGCGTCGCGGCCTGGCTGATGAGCCGCGGCTGTCCCGGCTGCGGTGCCTCGGCATGCACGCCGCGGCAGCCTTCGAGCACCAGGCGGCAGGGCCCGTGGAACACGAGGTAGCGCAGCTGCAGCGTCAGCCAGGCATGCAGGCTGGCGAGGCGCCAGTGGCGCGTGATGCGCAGCGGTGCACCGGACGGCAGGGCGACGCCCGCGAGCGCGCGCGGCTGCAGCACCAGGGCCGCGCCGGCCGGCAGCTCGAGCACCGCGACTTCGGCCAGAGGGTCGTGCTGCGCGGCGACGACCACGCGTGTGCCGTCGCCGCCCGGCCCGGACGTGATCCGCGTCAGCGCGAACATCCCCGAGGCGAGGCTCGCGAACGGCAGGGCCGGATTCAGCAGCCACTGCGTGCGCTTGCACGCCGAGAGGCTGCTGCTCTGCAGATAGTCCGGATGCACCAGCAGCGCCTCGCCGGGCGCGAGATCGAGCGCCACCGCCGTGGCCGAACGTGCGGGCAGCGGAACCGCGACGGCCTGTGCGTCGGTCCGCAAGCGCACCGGCGGCTGGCGCGCCGCGAGCGGCGCCAGCACGTAGAAGAACAGCGCCTTGACCGCCACCGGCAGCAACAGCGCCGCCGCGAGGATGCCGAAAGCCAGCGGCAGCTGGCGACGCACCGCGGTCAGCAGTTGCTCGCGCGGGTCGCGCGCCGTGCGCGCGCGCTGCGCCGCCAGCAGCGCCTCGATCTGGGCCACCTCGGTGGCCTTGCGCTGCCGTGCATCGCTCAGCGCCTGCTGGCGCGGCGACACCGCGTCGCGCAGCTCGCCGATGCGTCGCTGCAGCGCCGCCTGGCGTGCGAGCAGCTCGCGCATCGGCGCGTTCTCCATCGCCGGTGAGACACGGTCGCGCGCCGCGGCCCAGGTACTGGCATTGCGCTCCAGCAGCGCCGTCTTGGCACGCGCGCGCTCCAGCGCGATGGCCTTCGCCGGATCGACGAACCGGTCCCACCACCAGCTCGCGCGCTCCAGCGCCTCGAGCTCGACACGCGCCCGCCGCGCCGCGTCGCGGGCCGCATCCGCCCGCTGCTCGAGGTTCGCGAACTCGCGCAGCGCCGCCTGCCATTGCGGCTGGGCGAGATCGATGCGCGTCTGCAGCGCCTCGAGCTCGGTGCGCAGCGGCCAGCTGACGGCAGACATCTGCTCGCGCCAGGCCGCGGTATCGCGCTCAAGCGCCGCATCGAGCGCCGTGAGCTCGCCGCGCAGGCTCGCGGCCAGGCGCTCCTGGGTCGCGATCTCCGCATGCAGCGTCCGCAGCTCCTCCCACTCGCTGCGCAGCCAGGCGCCCGCGACCAGCACGGCGACGATCAGCAGCAGCAGGCCGGCCTTGCCGGCCAGCCAGCGCAGCACCAGGGCGAAGAGACGGGACATGCCGACATCATATCCGTGCCGTCGCCGCGGCTCGCGCGGCGCTCTGCGCGCGGGTTGCGCAGGCTGTCGGCGGCGGCCGACGCGCAGCTGCGTATCACGCCGTCACGTCCCGGGCCCGATGGGCCCGATGCTGGTCACGACACACGGCTCAGCAACACGGCTCCCATGTTCTTCACACACCTGATGCACAGGTGTGCGGGCCGCACTTTGCGGCCAGGTGGTTGAGCGGCTTGGGATGAAGCGGCGCAAGCGGCCGTGCGGCCGGAGCCGCAGAAGTGCGCAGGCGCGCTACGCGGGGTTGCGAGGCGCTTCGGTTGTGCTGGCAGTGATGAAATCCAGCACCTGGCGCGCCGGCAGGATGGGCATGTGGTTGAACGCGCCGAGGACGGCCAGCCGCTGGTAGTCCTCGACGAGCTCTGCGAGCAGGACGAGGCTGGTGTGCAGCGTGATGGTGCCAGCGCGTGCGCGGTCGATGATCTGGCGTGGCGGTCCACCTTGCCAGAGCAACCCGGACAGGACGGTGTTGGTGTCAGCGACGATCCGCACGGGCACGGGCACGGGCACGGGCACGGCGCTCGGCGCGTGCGGCGTCGATCTCGGCCTGGGTCTCCTCGCTGCTCATCGGCTGCTCGTCGAGCGCATCGAGCTTCTTGAACGCCTCGCCCAGGCGCGCAGCGGCCGCGGAGCGCTCCTGGGCATCGCGCTTCTGCCGGAACTCCACGAAGTCCTGTACCTCGGCCTGCCGGTCGGATGGCTGGGATTGGAGCTTGTCGATCAGGGTGCGAAGGTTGGCGCTCATGGCAGTGCTCAGGCGGTCTTGGAGATGAACGCCTCGATGGTGCGCAGGAGCGCATCCTGGTCGCGCCGTGGCAGCTGCGCGATCTGCTGCATGCGGCGGTAGAGGCGGCGGTTCTTGATCTGGGTGGTGGGGTCGGCCGGTCGCGCGGCGGCCGTGATGCCGAGCAGCTCATCGGCGCTGGCATCGAGTATCTGGGCGATCTGCACCACGACATCGGCGGGCAGGCGGATGACGTCGTTCTCGTAGTCGGAGACGACGGGTTGGGAGACCTGCAGGCGCTCGGCGAGCTCGGTCTGGGTGAGGCCCTTGTCGCGGCGCAGGCGGGCGATGCGCGCGCCCAGGGTCTGGGGTGCGGGGGACTTGGCCATGAGCCCATCAAGCAGTGAAGTGATTGGGGGCCAGTGTAGGGCCGGTTTTTGGGTTGGCCTGGGTGTGCATGGGGTGGCCTGCTGTACGGTATAGGCAATGCCTATATTATCCGCTCGCCCCGCCGGCTGATCATAACGGGTCTTTAGTTCGGTTCAGAGCTGGGGTCCGCGGTCAAGCCGGAAAGGACGCCCGTGAGATCGACGGTGATACCTGGAAGCGAGGCGATCCGCATGAAGCCCGGATCGTTCGTCGAATCCTGCTCGGCGTAGCTCCCGCCCTGCAGTGTGCGGTATCCATGCCATTCGCCGTTTTGCACGTCCACGATCCATGCTTCGGGGATGCCATGGCGGGCATAGAGTGGCACCTTCACGTCGCGGTCATAACGCAGCGTGCTGTCGCTCACTTCGATGACGAGCAGAATGTCGGCTGGTGTCGGGTGCGCGCTGCGGTAGTCATCCTTGCGCGGTGCGAGCAGCGCCAGGTCCGGTTGGGGCACGGAACGCTGATCGAGAAGAATGGCTCCCTGAGTCCGCACGATGGCATGGTCGCCGACCGCCCGGACGAACAGTCGGGTAAGGATGTCCACGATGCTGCCGCGGCGGGGGCCGATGGGAGCCATGTCGATGATCTCTCCCCCGATCAGCTCGACGCGCGCATCTGGCGCGAGCAGGCCCACCTCCGCCATCCGGTAGTACTCGTCGACCGTGATGCGGTGCTTGCGTGGCCAGCTTTCCATCAGGGAGTTCATCGGGGATGCCTTGAACCTCGTGACCGAGTGTGGCGCGGGAACACCGGAGTGGGCGCCATCGATCATGCTCAGGTCCGGCGAGTGCCTGGCGGCGTAAGTCGTCTCTGTATGGGGGGATTTGCGGGTTCAGAGACGGATCTGTCCAGGGCCGACCTGCCCGAAGCGGATGCACCCCGGGCGAGACGCCTGCTAGGCTGCGTCCACCACCACCGGGCGGGACGTCCTGCAGCGCATGAAATCCCCGTCCCCGTACATCCACGCGAGCCCCCATCCACGGATCGAGATCCCTCGGCAGCCGCTCGCCGATCTCGTGCTCGCGCATGCCGCGCGGCTCGGCGACAGGCCGGCGCTGATCGATGCGGCGTCGGGGGGCGCGCTGCGCTTCATGTTCTCGGGCGCCGCGCCGCTGTCCGGCGAGATCGCGGCCGAGGCCGGCCGCCGCATCGGCGTCGAGATCGTCCAGGGCTATGGCATGACCGAGGTCAGCCCGGTCACGCACTTCACGCCGCCGGGTCGCAACCGGCCGGGCTCGGTGGGGCTCACGGTGCCGAACACCGAGTGCCGCATCGTCGATCCGGCGAGCGGCGAGTCGCTCGGCCCCGACCTCGAGGGCGAGCTGTGGATCCGCGGGCCGCAGGTCATGGCGGGCTATCTCAACAACCCGGCCGCGACTGCCGCGACGCTCGATGCCGAGGGCTGGCTGCACACCGGCGACATCGCGCGCATCGATGCGGACGGCTATCTCTTCATCGTCGATCGGCTCAAGGAGCTGATCAAGTACAAGGGCTTCCAGGTGCCGCCGGCGGAGCTCGAGGCGCTGCTATTGACGCATGCGGCGGTCGCCGACGCAGCCGTGATCGGCGAGCCCGACGACGAGGCAGGCGAGCTGCCGGTGGGCTTCGTGGTGCTGAAGCCGGGCCAGAGCGCCACGGCCGAGGAGCTGTGCGAGTTCGTCGCGGGCCAGGTGGCGCACTACAAGCAGCTGCGGCGCATCCGCTTCATCGACGCTGTGCCGAAGTCGGCTTCGGGCAAGATCCTGCGACGGCAGCTGCGTCAGCGTTGAGCGGCCGGCCTTCGATGGCAGGGGCGGCATGCGCATGATCGATCGGCGCCGCGCGCGTCGCAGTTTGGCCCGACCCGGTCGAAGAGGCGAGCGCGGACGCCTGGATGCCGCGCGCCGCAGTTCGGTGCAGCCCGTGGCGAGCGCTGGCGCTGGATGCCGCGCGTCGCGCGGCCGTCAGCGCAGCTGGCTGTCCTTGCTGCCGCGGCGGTTGTAGCCCGAGAACACCGCATCTTCGCGGTCGCGGCTCTCCTGGCAGGGAACGCAGAGACGGACACCCGGCATCGCCTGGCGGCGCGCCTCGGGAATCGGCGCGGCGCATTGCTCGCAGTGCGACAGCGACGGCCCCTGGGCGAGCCTGCTCTTGGCGCGCAGGATCCCGTCCTTCACGGTCGCGTCGATCTGATCCTGCACGGCGCCGTCGCCGGCCCAGCCGGTGGCCATGACGTTCTCCAGCAGTCGGTGGCTGCGGAAGGAACCTTACCGCGGGGCGCGGCGTCGCGTCGATGACGGTACCGTAAAGTATGCTCGCGCAGTGCGCCACAGAACCACCATCCAGCTCGACGAGAAGAAGCTCGCCAGAGCTCGCCGTCTGCTTGGAACGCGCGGCATCCGTGACACGGTCGAGCGCGCCTTGGATGAAGTGATCGTGCTGGAGCTGCGCAAGAAGGCTGTCGAACAGCTGCGTTCGATGGAAGGGCTCGAGTTAGACGATCCGCAGGTAGTGGCTCGCGCGTGGCATTGAGATTCATCGCCGGCAAGAGCGCGCTTGCCCGCATACCACGACCGGCGGTGGCCGCGCGGCGGCTCGTCAGGATGCCGCGCCGCGATCGGCCGATCCACCGGCCGCCGTGCCCGCCCACTTCTCGGGCCGTTCGCCGGCGTCGGCGCGCGCCAGATCCCACTCGATCAGGTTGATCTTCTCGCCATCCGGGCCGCGGAAAGTCATTTCGCGCTGCTTGATGCGGCCGCGTACCTCCAGCGGCATCGGCGGCGCGACCATGGGCAGGCGGCGTGCCTCGACCTCGCGCATGACTGCGTCGAGGTCCGGACAGTAGAACACCAGGCAGAGCTCGCCGATCAGCGAGCCTTCGCCGCGGAAGTCCAGACGCGGCGGCTGTGGGCCCGTCAGCTCGAACAGGCCGAGCATGCCGTAGGCGGGCGTTCCGGGTGTCTTAAGGATGCAGATGCGCGTGCGCGTCGACGCGGGCACGCCCATGAGCGCGTGGATGTTGCCGCCTTCGACCGCACTCTCCAGGAACACTTCGCTGAGGCCCAGCACCTCGACGTAGAACTCGCGCGAGCGTTCGAGGTTCGAGACGGTGAGTGCGGCGCGGACCAGCGGGCTGACGGGCATCGGCGATTCTCCGGTTTGCGGGACATGGCGATTCTACGGCGGACCGGCCGTGCGGCCGTCGACGGAGACTGTGTGCTCACGCGGCGGCACGCAGGAATCTCCACACAGCACGAGCTGCGCCGCTCGCGATCTGCGCAGGGCGGCGGTTGCAATAGATGTTGCGCGTAGTGACCGTGCTGCGTGCGCCGCGGGCTCCGCTGTGGTGTCGCTGCAACGGTCGTTGACGATCTTTGACCGTCTTTACAATGCATTGTGGTGACTTCACCACGAGCATTCCTAGTAAACTCGTGCACGCCGGATGTGTCGCGTCCGGCCGCCCGGCGCCTCTTCCGGTCCCTGCGCCGGGCGGAATCGCTGCTCCACGAGCTCGATCGCGCCTCGTGCGCCCCGGGGCCATTGCTTGCCTTGCTTGTTTCATCCTGAGGAAGTTCCATGACCCGATATCTGTCGACGATCGTTCTCGCCGCGCTCGCGCTCGGCGCTTCGCTGCCCGCCGCGGCGCAATGGAAGGGCAAGGGCGAGGTCGGCATCGTCGTCTCGCGCGGCAACTCGGACACCGACACCGCGAACGTGAAGGTCGACACCTCGCGCGAAATCGACCGCTGGAAGCACAGCTTCGGCGTCGCGGCGCTGCGTGCCGCGATCGACGGCGACGAGACCGCCGAGCGCTACGGCGCGAGCTGGCAGTCCGACTACAAGC
>JADLDF010000341.1 GCA_020846815.1 Gammaproteobacteria bacterium
ATGGTCACGGTGATGGCGTTCTCGAAGGCCTTGCGGCTGAGGATGTCGGAGGGCCGGATGCCCTGCTTCACCAGCTTCACGACGGCCTCGCCGGCGCGCCGGCAGTCGGTGCGCTTGGTGTCGCTGACGGCATCCTGGGCGGAACTGTCGGGCAGCGACAGACCGAGCGCCTCGATCGCCGAGGCCATGGTATTGGCCGTGTACATGCCGCCGCAGCTGCCCGGGCCCGGGATCGCGGTGCGCTCCACCTCGGCGAGCTCGCGGTCGGAGAGCTTGCCGGCGGCGTGCGCGCCGACGGCCTCGAAGACCGCGACGATGTCGCGGCGCTTGGCGCCCGGGCGGATCGTGCCGCCGTAGACGAACACGGCCGGGCGGTTCAGCCGGGCGATCGCGATCGCGCAGCCCGGCATGTTCTTGTCGCAGCCGCCGATCGCGACGAAGCCGTCGAAGCCCTCCGCGCCCACGACAGTCTCGATGGAGTCGGCTATGACCTCACGCGAGACCAGCGAATAGCGCATGCCCGGCGAGCCCATGGAGATGCCGTCGGAGACCGTGATGGTGTTGAACAGCACGCCCTTGCCTCCGGCCGCGTTGGCGCCCGCCTCGGCCTCCTGCGCGAGGTCGTTGATGTGCATGTTGCAGGGCGTCAGGTTCGCCCAGGTCGAGGCGATGCCGATCTGCGGCTTGGCGAAGTCGGCGTCCTCGAAGCCGACGGCGCGCAGCATCGCCCGTGAGGGGGTCTGTTTCGGCCCGTCCACCACCTCGCGCGAATAGCGTCGCGGATCCACGGCCTTTTTGCTGTCGCTCATCGATTCGAGTCCCCTGGTTGTGAAATCCTGCCGGTCCGGCCGACGTCTGCCGACATCGGCGCTGCGGCCCCTATTGTGCGTCGCGGCGCACCCCGGGCGGGCCCGCCTCGCGGCCACTCCGGAGGCGAAGGCGCATCCGCGAGAAGCCACCGGCGCCGGCCATCGTGCCGAGCAGCGGCAGCAGCAGCGACCAGCGGCCGGCGCCGGCCGCCAGCACCTCGAGCCCCTGGTAGACCGCGATGCCGAGCGGCGGCGCGAGCATGCCGCGCAGGCCGGTCAGCGTGACGTGCACGCCCATATAGTGCTGCGCGCGCCCCGGCGAAGCGAAATCGTTGTGACCCAGGCTCCAGCCGAGGTTGGCGCCCGCCAGCGCGATGCCGTAAGCCACGGCGCCGGCCCACAGCAGCCATTCTAGATCGGCGAATGCGCCGGCGCAGAGGATCGCGACGGCCAGCACCATGACCCAGGCCTGGCGAGCGCGATAATGGACCACATGGCTGCCGTCGAACAGCCGCGCCCACATGGGCACGAACAGCGGCATCGCCACCAGCGGCAGCACGGCGAGCATCGCGATCTGCCGGCCTGCCGGCAGCTGCAGCCTCTCGGTCAGGACCACGACCAGCTGCGAGGTCAGCATGAGATTGCCGCCGCCGTAGAGGCCCATCCACGTCATGTATTCGCGGTAGTCCGGGTCCTCGCGCAGGATCTGCAGCAGGGTGCGCGGCGAAAACGGCTCGCTGCGTGCGATCGCCGACCGTTCGGCGCCGAGCAGCCGGTGCTCGCGGCGCACCCGCGTGGCGCGGAACCGCCACGCGCCGAGCAGGCCCGCGAGCGCTGCGCCGCCGTAGAGCCAGCGCGGGTCGAGGCCATGCGCGCCGACGGCGAAGGCCGTCGCGGCCGCGGCCGCCGCCACGGTCAGAGAGTTCGCGACGACGATGTGCCCGGTGAACCGCGCCAGCAGATGCCTCGGATAGTTGGCGAGCCAGACCGAGGAGCGCACGGTCAGGATGCCCGACCAGAGCACGCGGGCCACGAGGATCGAGAGCAGGGTCAGCACCAGGCCGCTGGTGGCCGGCGGTGTCAGGCCCACGGCGCCCACTGCGATGGCGAACGCGGCCTGCAGCGCGACCATGATCCGTACCCGGGCGCGGCCGTGCGCGAGGTTCGCCCAGACGAAGCTCAGCACGTTCGACATCGCCGGCGCGCCGCTGACCAGGGCCACGGCAAGGTTGACGGCGAACGGGTCGGTGCTGTCCTGGAAGCGCTGCTTGACGAGCACGGCCGCCGTCGCGCCCTCGACCATCCCGAGCGTCAGCCCGAGCAGCGCCCAGGGCAGCAGTTCGCGACTCAGCATCGCGCGTGCGACGCCCTCGCCCGCTGCGCCGCCGGCGGCGCTCATCGCGGCACGGCGGCGGGTGGCCGGGATCGCGGATACGGTACGGCGGGGCGGCGGCTCATGCGGATGCGCGCGTTCAGCTGCCGGTGTCCGTCAGGCGCCGTTCCCGCAGCGTGATGATCAGCACCCCGATCAGCGTGACCAGGCCGCCGACGGCGATCCGCGGCGTCATCGCGTCGCCGAGCAGCGTGATGCCGAAGATCACCGAGAACACGGGCGACAGGGTCGTCAGCGGCGCGACGCTGGTGACGGGGTAGCGCTGCACCAGGTAGTAGAAGCCGGTATGCGCGATCAGGCTGCCGAAGATCGCCGTATAGGCGACCGCCGCCCAGGCCTGCGGCGGGATCGCGCGCAGCTCGGCGAGGCCCGGCCGGTGTGCGATGAGCGCCAGCAACGCCAGTACCGGCAGGCTGACCCAGCTGAACCACGCCTGCACCTCGAGCGGCCGGAACTCCGGCAGGCGCTTGACGGCGATCACGCCCAGCGAGCCGACCAGGGCCGAGGCGATGACCAGCACCAGGCTCGGCCAGAAGCCGAACACGACCGGATCGAGGCCGATGATCATCACGCCCGCGAACGACATCGCGATGCCCGTCCAGCGCCGCCAGCGCACGGTCTCTCCCAGCAGCGCGACCGACAGCAACGTCGTGAACGGGATGCCGAGCTGGCTGGCGATCGCGACCGCCGAGACGTTCTGCGCGATCGCGAGACCGGCGAACAGCAGCGCGAAGTTGATCGCGCCGGAGAGCAGCGCCGCGACCACCATGGCGTTCATCTTGCCCGGAACGACGCGCAGGAACGGCCACAGCAGCGCGGCGAGCACCGCGAAGCGCAGCGCCGTGAACAGCATGGGCGGCACCTGTGCGAGGCCGATCTTGCTGACGATGAGGTTCAGCCCCCAGATCAGCGTGATCACCAGCAGCGCCGCGAGGTGCCGCGGAGCGATCTGGGTCATCCGCGACGCTCGCGGATCAGGCGTACGTGTCGACGCCCGAAGGCAGTTCGCCGGAGAATCATCCGCAGCGCTCGCGGATCAGCCGGTAGGCGAGCCGCAGGCACTGTGCCTCGGCGCCGACCGGCCGGCCCGGGCGTTCGCGGGCGTTCCAGGCGTACAGGTCGAAATGCGCCCAGGGCGTCGTCGGCGCGACGAAGCGGCGCAGGAACAGCGCGGCGACGATCGAACCGGCGAAGGTCGTCGCGGAGGCGTTGACGAGGTCGGCCACGCGGCTGCCGAGGTCGTCCTCGTAGCCGTCCCAGAGCGGCATCGGCCAGGCCGGGTCGCACTCGGCCTCGCCGGCCGCCTGCGCCTGGGCCAGCAGCGCCGCATCGTTCGCATACAGCGCCGGCAGGTCCGGCCCGAGTGCCGTGCGCGCGGCGCCGGTCAGCGTGGCGAAATCGAGCAGCAGGGCCGGCCGCTCGGCATCGGCGGCTGCGAGTGCGTCGGCGAGCACCAGCCGGCCCTCGGCGTCGGTGTTGGTGATCTCGATCGTCAGGCCCTTGCGGCTGCGCAGCACGTCGCCAGGGCGATAGGCGGCACCATCGATGCTGTTCTCGACCGCCGGGATCAGCAGGCGTAGCGCGAGGTCGGCGCGCGCCTCCATGAGCATGCGTGCGAGGGCCAGCGCCACGGCCGCACCACCCATGTCCTTTTTCATCAGGGCCATGGCGCTCGAGGGCTTGAGGTCGAGGCCGCCGCTGTCGAAGCAGACGCCCTTGCCGACCAGGGTGACGCGCGGCGCCCCTTCCCTGCCCCAGCGCAGGTCGATCAGCCGCGGTGCGCGCGCACTGGCGCGGCCGACCGCGTGCACCAGCGGGAAATCCTGCGTCTCGAGCTCGGCACCGACCAGGCACTCGACACTCGCGCCGTGCTCGCGGCCGACGGCCTGCACGGCCTCGGCGAGCTCGGCCGGACCGAGGTCGTTGGCCGGTGTGTTGATGAGGTCGCGGGCCATCGATGCCGCGCCTCCCGCGCGCTGCAACGCGTCGAAGTCGACGCCCTCCGGCAGCAACAGCGTCGCAGCGGCCGGGGCCGCGCCGCTGCTGCGGTAGCGCGCGTGCCGGTAGCTGCCGTGCAGCCAGCCGAGGCCGAGGCGCAGGCCGGCCGCCGCGGCCAGCGGCTGTGCGATACGCCACGTGCCCGCAGGCAGCCGGTCGGGCAGCGCGGCGGCGTGCCAGGGCGTCAGCTCGTCGGCGCTGCGCAGGCTGCCGAGCCCGGCCAGCGCGCCGGCGAGCCCGCCGTCGGCCGTGGGCAGCGCGAGCACACGATGCTTCTCGGCGGTGAACTGATGGTTGCGCACCCAGGCACCGATCGCCGGCGGCTGCGACGCCAGCCAGCCGGCCAGGCCGGATTCGGTGACCAGCCAGAGTGGCAGGACGGAAGCTGCGGGATCGGCGCCGGTGCTCGCCGGAAGCACGCCGCGAAGCGACTGGGAACTCACCCGCGAAGCTTAACCAATGCGCGACTGGCCTGCCGCGCCGATCTGCTGGAAGCCCCGGGTTTCGTTGACAATCTCACCGGTCGTGTGCTGACATCCCGCCCCCTGTCGCGCACGTCCGCTCGACGCTGCCG
>JADLDF010000342.1 GCA_020846815.1 Gammaproteobacteria bacterium
GCCCGATGAACAGATCGCGGTGCCGGTCGCCCCAGTAGTACGTGTGCAGGACGAAGAACGACGGCACCACGCCGAGCCGCGCCATGCGATCGAGCTGGTCGTCGCGCGCCATCTGCGCATGCACGACGACGTGCCGCGCGTCGGGCCACGGATCCGCGGCCTGCGCGCGCTCGAACGCATCGAGCACGTCGTCGATCGCCGCGTCGCCGTTGGCGTGGATCGCCACGCGGATCCGCGCCCGGTGCAGCGTCAGCACCTGTGCCGCGAGCGCCTCGCGATCCACGCGCGGATAGCCGCGATAGCCCGGCACGGCCTGCAGGTGCGTGTGATACGGCGCCGACAGATAGGCCGTGTAGCCCTGGATCGAGCCGTCGGCGAACGCCTTGGCGCCGGTGACCTCGAGCATCGAACGCGCGGCCGGGGGCACCAGCGCCGCGATCTTTTCCGGTCCGAGCGCCTGCGCCACCGGTACGACGAGCCACACGTCGACGCGCACACCGAGCCCGCCGCGCGCGAGCACGCGCGCAGCCTGCGCGACGAAGCTCGCGTCCGCCGCCCCGTTCTGCGCAGTCGTAACGCCGCGCGATGCGTACTCGCGCGACGCCTCCTCGATTGCGGCCTCCATCTGCGCGTCCGTCGGCTGCGGCACCTTCGCGGACACGAGCTGCATCGCCGTCTCCTCGAGCACGCCGTCCGGCTCGCCGCCCGCATCGCGCCGGATGCGGCCGCCCGCAGGCGGCTGCGTGTCGCGGCCGATACCGGCGAGCGCGAGCGCCGCCGAGTTCGCCACCGCGAGATGCCCCGACACGTGGGACAGATAGATCGGCCGCGTGGACGACACGCGATCGAGGTCCGCCCGCGTGGGATGGCGATGCTCGGCGAGCAGCGTGTCGTCATAGCCGAAGCCGGAGAGCCACGCGCCCTGCGGCAGCGTCTTCTCTCGCGCGGCGAGCGCGGCGACGAGCTCGTCGAGCGAGTGGATGGTGCCGATCGGCGGGCTGTTGAGGTCGACGGCCTCGCGTCGCAGGAATGCCGAAATCGGGAAATGCCCGTGCGCGTCGATGAAGCCCGGCAGCACCGTCGCGCCGCGCAGACGGTGCACCGTGGTGCGCGGTCCCTGCAGCCGGCGCACGTCGCGGGCACGGCCGATCGCGGCGAAGCGGCCGTCGCGCACCGCAAAGGCCTCGGCATCGCGGTCCTGCGCGTCGAGCGTGAGCACTCTCGCATCGAGGTAGATGGCATCGGCAGGTGCTGACGATGCCGTCGCGGAAGCTGCCGAAGGCGCCGCGGCGATTGCGGATGCCGCCAGTCCAACCCACGCCAGCACGGGCGCGAGCAATGCGACGAGACGTTTCAATGTTCCATCCTTCTTCTGGCGCAGGCGCCACGCGGCGGCGAGCGTGCCGAAGAAATCCTTCGCGGACTTGCGCGTGAAGCCGATGGTACAGCTCTTCCGTCATGTCCGTCCCCAATAACTCAGAGAAACCAGATTTCCGGCTCGAATTTGAAGAGAGGCTCATTTCTGGAACTGGGACCTGAGCTCGGCGAAAACATCGAATGCGGGACTTGACGGCCGAGGTCGGCTACCGGCTCAGGCTCGCTCGCGCAGCGCCGCGACCCGGGCGCGGGCCGACTCCAGCGCGACGTCCTGCGGCGCGATCGGCGCGCCGACCGCGAGCGTGATCGGTGCCAGCATGCGTCGCGGCCAGCGCTTCCAGAGCACGGGCTCGCGCCGTGAGAACATCGACGGCCAGAGGTTCGACAGCGCCATCGGCACGACCGGCACCGGCGTGCGCTGCAGGATGCGCAGCAGGCCGCCCTTGAACTCGTCGATGGCGCCGTCGCGGGTCAGCTTGCCTTCGGGAAAGATGCAGACGAGATGGCCGGCCTCGAGCTCGGCGGCGACGGTCGCAAACGCGCGCTCGTAGACCTCCGGGTCGGCGCTGCGCGGCGCGATCGGCACGGACTTCATGCCGCGGAACACACTGCGCAGCAGCGGGATGCGGAAGATGCCGCTGTCCATGATGAAGCGCACTGGGCGGCGGCAGGCGGCGGCGATCACGATCGCGTCGACGAAGCTGACGTGGTTGCAGATCAGCAGCGCGGGCCCCTCCTCCGGTATCCGCTCGATGCCCTTGACGCGCAGCCGGTACATGAAGTGCACGAGCAGCCAGGCGAGGAAGCGCAGCAGGAACTCGGGGACCAGTGTGTAGAGGTAGATCGCGACGCCGGCGTTCAGGATGCCGGCGAACAGCAGCACTTGCGGCACGCTCCAGCCGGCGCGCAGCGCGAGCGCGCCGACCAGCGCGGCGCCGACCATGAACAGCGCGTTGAGGATGTTGTTGGCCGACTGGATCCGCGAGATCCGCGCGCGCGGCGAGCGCTGCTGCACCATGGCGTACAGCGGCACGATGAAAAATCCGCCGAACACGCCGAGCAGCCCGAGATCGGCGACGATGCGCCAGCCGCCCGCGGCGGCGAGGAAGGCGCGCAGGTCGAGCGCCGCGCCGGCGGGCAGCGCCGGTGTCGCGAAATACAGGTCGATCGCGAACACCGTCAGGCCGATGCTGCCGAAGGGCACGAGGCCGATCTCGACCTTGCGGCCCGAGAAGCGCTCGCAGAGCAGCGAGCCGGCGGCGACGCCGATCGAGAACGTGGCCAGCAGCAGAGTCAGCACGCGCTGGTCGCCGTTCAGCACGCTGCGCGCATACAGCGGCAGCTGCGCCAGCACCAGCGCGCCATAGGCCCAGAACCAGGAGATGCCGAGGATCGACAGGAAGACCGCGCGGCTCTCGCGGGCCGCGCGCACGTTCGCGAGCGATGCGCGCCAGGGGTTCCAGTCGATCGCGAGCTGCGGCGCGACCGCCGGCAGCCGCGGCATCACGAAGCTCGCGAGCAGGCCGGCCGCGGCGACGCCGAGCATCGTGACGGCGAGCGGGGCCGTGCCGGCGTCTGCGCCAGCGGCCGCACCGGCGAGCTCGCCGGCAGCCAGCGTGCCGAGCAGGATCGCGACGAAGGTGCCCATTTCCACCAGCGCGTTGCCGCCGACCAGCTCGGTGTCGTGCAGCACCTGCGGCAGCAGGCCGTACTTGGCCGGCGCGAAGAACGTCGAGTGCAGGCCCATGAGGAACAGCGTGCCGAGCAGCAGGCCGAGGTCGCTGCGCGCGAAGCCGAGGCCGGCCAGCGCCATGATCGCGACCTCCGCGGCCTTGACGACGCGGATCAGCAGGGTCTTGTCGAAGCGGTCGGCGAGCTGGCCGGCGATGCCCGAAAACAGCAGATAGGGCAGCACGAACAGGCCGCCTGCGAGGTTGGCGAGCAGGCCCGGATCGAGGCTGGTGAGCCGCGCGCCCTGGTAGGCGGCGAGGATCACCAGCGCGTTCTTCAGCAGGTTGTCGTTGAACGCACCCAGCGCCTGCGCGCCGAAGAACGGCGCGAAGCGGCGCTGGCCGAGGAGCGCGAACTGGCCGGACATTCAGCCCTGCGCGGCGCCGCGGCGGCTCACCAGGACGCCCCGCCGCCCGGCGCGAACTTTCCCTGGCCGGGAGGCGCCGGCGACGCCGGCCGCACCAGCCAGGTCGCGAGCGCCGGCAGCAGCACGATCGCGCCGACCATGTTCACCAGGAACATGAAGGTCAGCAGCTTGCCGATGTCGGCCTGGAACTGCAGCGGCGAGAAGATCCAGGTGACGACGCCGATCGCGAGCGTGATGCCGGTGAAGATGATCGACGCGCCGGTGACGCGCATGGTCTTCTCGAAGGCCTCGCGCACCGGCAGGCCCTGCTTCAGGAACTCCTGCATGCGGCTGAAGAGGTAGATGCCGTAGTCGACGCCGATGCCGACACCGAGCGCGACCATCGGCAGCGTCGAGATCTTCAGTCCGATGCCCACCAGGGCCATGAGCGCATAGGCGAGCACCGAGACCAGTGCCAGCGGGATGAACACCAGCACGGCGCCTATACCTGAGCGGAAGGTCAGCAGGCACATGGCGATGACCGCAGCGAACACGCCGAACAGGATCGGGAACTCTGTGCGCTTCACTTCCTCGTTGGTCGCGGCCATGACGCCGACGTTGCCGGTGGCGAGGCGGAACTGTGCGCCCTCGACCGGGTTTTCGGTCCGCCATTGCTTGACCGCCGCGACCACGCGCTCGATCGTCTCCGAGCGGTGGTCGGAGAGGAACAGCATCACCGGCACGACGTCGCAGTCGGCGTTCAGCAGGCCGGTGCTGGTCTCGATGTAGCGCGTGGACTGCGTGAGCTGGTCGGGATTGCGCGGGATCTCGCGCCAGGCCAGCGCGCCCTCGCTCCAGCCGGCGATGGCCTGCTTCGCGACCAGGGGCAGCGAGATCACCTGCTGCACGCCCTCGACGTTCTGCATGCGCCAGGAGAAGTCGTCGATCGATTTCATGAGCGTGTGGCTGACGCAGGCGGGCTCCCGCGTCTCGACGATGACCGTGAGGATGTCGACGCCGATCGAGAACTCGCGGGTGATGACCTGCGAGTCGATGTTGTAGCGCGAGTCCGGCCGCAGCTCCGGTACGCCGGCGGTCGCGTCGCCGATGACCGCATCCCTGCCGACCAGGAAACCGGCCACGCCGAGCACGGCCGCGACCGCGATGATCGCGAGCGACGGCCCCTTGAGCGTGATCACCGACAGCCCGTGCCACCAGCGCTGCAGCCGGGCCTGGCGGCGCGCGACGCGGTCGCGGTAGCCGGCGTCGAACTTCACGAACGACACCAGCACCGGCAGCAGCACGAGGTCCGTCAGGATCACGATCGCGACGCCGATGCTGGCGGTGATCGCCATCTCGCGGATGACCTGCACCGGAATATAGAGGATGGTGACGAAGCCGACCAGATCGGCGAGCAGCGCGACGATCGCCGGCAACAGCAGCAGCCGGAAGGTGCGCCGGGCCGCGGCCTCGGGGTCGAGCCCGTCGAACACGGCATCGGTGACGGCGCTGATCTTCTGCACGCCGTGGCTGAC
>JADLDF010000343.1 GCA_020846815.1 Gammaproteobacteria bacterium
CCCATCGCCGGGTCGTCGAGCACCGGGTCGTTGCCGCTCGGGCGGGTCGGCAGCACATAGCGGCTGTCGTAGCTGCCGATCGTCAGGCCCCGATCGCGCAGCAGCAGCGACTGGAACGCGCTCATGCCCAGGCGCAGGTTGGCATCGCGCCATGCGGCCGCGGGCACGCCGGTGAGCTCGCCGAGCCGCGTGGCGATGCGCTCGCGCTCGGCGGCTTCGAGCCGGTAGCCGGCGTTCAGCGCGCGGACGTAGTCGTCGGCCGCGAACTCTCGCGCGGCCTCGACCGCAGCTTCGAGCGTCGCCGGCCGCGGCGCGAGCCTGTCGTGATACCAGGCGGCCGCCGTCATCGCCGTGAGATCGGTCAGCGAGCCGCGGTCGTTGCCCTCGATGCGCGGGTTGCCGAGCACGAAGGTGGGGCCGAGGATCGCGATGCCGTTGACCGTGACCGCGCCGAGCGTACCGCGCGGCGGGAACACGCCGCCCGTGAGCTCGCCGGCGACCGCGATCGCGCGGATCGTGCCGTAGGATTCGCCGATCAGGTATTTCGGCGAGTTCCACCGGCCGTGCCGCGTCAGCCACTGGCGGATGAACTCGGCGACCGCGCGCGCGTCGGCCGTGACGCCGAGGAAATCCTCGGCCTTGGCGCCGGGCAGCATGCGGCTGAAGCCCGTCAGCGGCGGGTCGATCATGACCACGTCCGCGACGTCCAGCGGCGCGTGCGGATTGTCGGCGATCGTGAACGGTGCGGCCGTGGGCGGGTTCACCGGGTCGGGGAAGAAGATGCGCCGCGGCCCGAGCAGGCCGAAGTGCATCCAGATCGATGCCGCGCCCGGGCCGCCGTTGAAGGCGAACAGCACCGGTCGCGCCGGATCGGGCCGCGCCGTGCGCTCGACGTAGGCGAAGCTCGTGAAGATCGCGGACGGCACGCCCTTGGCGTTCGGAATGATCGATTCCTCGACCATTGCGTCGTAGGCGACGCGGCGGCCGCCGAAAGTGCCGGTACGGCGCGTGACGATCGGGGGTGCTGCCGTCGGGGCGGCTGCGGCCGGAGTCGCTGCCGGCGGTGGAGCGTCCGGAGCGGCTGCGCGCTGCGCGAGACTCGCCAGCGGCGCCGACGCCACCAGGGAAAGCAGCGCGAGGCGCGACGCGAGGCGCCGTGAAGGTGCGTGGGGATTGCAGGCCTGGTTCATGCCGCCCACGCTAACGGCGCATCGTGGGCAAGTCTATGCATTGTGACATCGCGGGGGGCAGGTTCCCGCAACGCTGATGCGCACGGATGGCGACGGATCGCGGCACCGATGGCGCGACGTGGCAGGGCTAGAATCGGACCCTGCAGTCACGGCATGGCGGCCGCGGTCCAGGGGGGATCATGAGCAGGAAGATCGGCAGGGGACGGAAGATCGACCGCCGGAAATTCGTTTCGGCGATCGCGGCGGCCGGTGCGACGAGCGCCTTGCCCGAAGCGGATGCGAGTCCGGCAGGGACGGGTGCGGCGGCCACCGGCGCCGCGCAGATCGGCGTCGCAACCGCGGGCTCGCCGTCGATCGACACGAGCTGCGGCTCCGACTTCATGGTCGACGTCGTCAAGTCGCTCGGCATCGACTACGTGTTCTCGAATCCCGGCTCGAGCTTTCTCGGCCTGCACGAGTCCATCGTCACCTACGGCGCGAACCGCGCGCCGGAGTTCATCACCTGCATGCACGAGGAGTCGGCCGTCGCGATGGCGAACGGCTACTACAAGGCGGCGGGCAAGCCGGCGGCGGCGCTCTGCCACTCGACCGTGGGCCTGCAGCACGCGGCCATGGCGCTGTACAACGCCTGGTGCGATCGCGTGCCGCTGATCACCATCCTCGGCAACACGCTCGATCTCACCCGGCGCATGGGCGGCAACGACTGGCGCCACTCCGCGCAGGACCCGGTGGCGATGGTCCGCGACTTCGTGAAGTGGGACGACCAGCCGACCACGCTGCAGGGCTTCGCTGAATCGTTCGTGCACGCCTACCGCATCGCCTGCACGCCGCCGATGGAGCCGGTGGCGATCGTCGCCGACAGCGAGCTGCAGGAAGTCGAGGTGCCGAATCGCGCGGCGCTGCGGGTGCCGAAGCATTCGCCGGTCGTTCCGCCGCAGGGCGAAGCCGGTGCACTGCGCGAGGCGGCGCGCTGGCTGGTCGCGGCCGAGCGGCCGTTGATCGTCGTCGACCGCATGGCGCGCACGCCCGCGGGCATGCGGCTGCTGGTGGAGCTCGCCGAGGCGCTCGGCGCGCCGGTGATCGACATCGCCAGCCGGCAGAACATGCCGACCCTGCATCCGCTCTACCAGAACGCGCAGAGCGCCAGGCTGATCGCGCAGGCGGACGTGATCCTCGGCCTCGAGGTCACGGACTTCTGGGGCCAGGTCAACCAGGTCGACCGCAGCGCCAAGACCAGCCGTCCGCGTCTCGCTGCGGGCGCGAAGACGATCACGATCGACGTCAACGACCTCTACCTGAAGTCCAACTACCAGGACTTCCAGCGCTATGCGCCGGTCGACCTCGCGATTTCGGGCGACGCCGAGGCCTCGCTGCCGGCGCTGCTGGAAGCGATCCGCGCGGCGATGACCCGCGAGCGGCGCGACTCGCTGGCGCCGCGGCTCGAGGGCTTCCGCAAGGCCCACGCGGCCGCGCGCGAGGCGGCGCGCCAGGCCGCGTCCTACGGCTGGGATGTGAGCCCGGTGTCGACGGCGCGGCTCTGCATGGAGCTCTGGCAGGCGATCCGCAACGAGGACTGGGCCCTGGTCTCGGTCGGTGCCTCCGAGGGCTTCGTCAGCAACTGGCCGCACCGGCTCTGGAACTTCGATCGCCACTACCGCTACCTCGGCGTCGGTGCGGGCGGGGGCGTCGGCTACGGCCTGCCGGCGGCCGTCGGCGCGGCGTTCGCCAACAGGGCGCTCGGGCGCTTCTCGGTCAACATCCAGTGCGACGGCGATTTCATGTACGCCAACGGCGCGCTCTGGACCGCGGCCCACCATCGCGTGCCGCTGCTGACCGTGATGCACAACAACCGCGGCTACGGCCAGGAGACGATGCTGGTGCAGGGCCTCGCGAACCGCCGCAACCGCGGCATCGACACCGCGCACATCGGCACCGCGATCAACGATCCGCCGATCGACTACGCGAAGCTCGCCGAGGGGATGGGTGTCTGGTCGATCGGGCCGATCACCGATCCGGTCAGGCTTGCGCCCGCGTTGAAACGCGCGGTCGAGGTCGTGAAACAGGGCCAGCCGGCGCTGGTCGACGTCGTCACGCAGACGCGATAGGAGGGTCGTGCATGCGCTCCGCCTGTGTCATGCCGTTGCGTATCGTCGCCACGCTGGTTCTGGTCTTCGGTTTCGTCGGCATCGCGCTGCAGGCAAATGCTGCCGAGCCTGCGTCGCGCGCACCCTCGGCCGCCCGCGGCAAGCAACTCTACGTGACGGTCGGCTGCGTCCATTGCCACGGCAGTGTGGGGCAGGGCAGCAATGCCGGTACGCGCCTCGCTCCGGATCCGCTGCCGGCGGCAGGGATCGCCGCTTTCATCCGCGCGACCAATACGACGATGCCGCCCTACAGTGCCGAGGTGCTGAGCGATGCGGACGTCGCCGACATCGCCGCCTATCTGCGGACGATCCCGCCGGCGAAATCGCCGGACGACATCCCGGCGCTGCGCGCCGTGAAGGCTGCGCCGTAGACGATGCTCAGTCCGCGAACCGAGGCGCGATCTCGCGGCCGATGAGCTCGATCGACTGCTCGACGTCCTGATAGAGCCGCAGCGAGACGTGGCTGAGGCCGGCATCGCGCATCGCCTCGAGGTGATGCAGCACCGGGTCGAGCCTGGAGGGCGTCGACGTCAGCGTCAGGTGCTCGACCAGACGGTCGAGCAGCGACTCCGGCAGGTCGTCGACCGGCGGGCCGCCGGTCGCCCAGCGATAGAACGCGGCCTGGCGCGCTTCGATCGTGTCGTACTCGGCGTCGGTCAGGAAGGTGGTGCAGACCCAGCGGCGGAACAGGCCGCGGAACGCGAGCCAGCGGCGTGCTTCGGCGCGCGCCTTGGCTTCGTCCTCGTAGACGTGCCAGGCGACGAAGTTGTTGAACTGCAGGGGTGCCGTGGCGGCGTGCCGGCGGGCGCGTGCTGCGGCGATGGCCGGCTTCAGCAGCGCCGGCGGCAGGTCGCTCAGCATGATGCCGTCGGCGGTCTTGGCGGCCATGGCCAGCATCTGCGGGCCGTTGGCACCGACCCAGATCATCGGCGGCGGCGCGCTCAGCCAGTCGCAGGCGAAGCCCCGGGTGCGGAACAGCTCGCCCTGGAAGTCGAAACGCCGGCCGGTCGCGGCCTCGCGCAGCAGTGCCAGGGCCTCGCGCACCGCGAGCACGCGCCGCTCGGGCTTCAGGCCGATGCCCTCGAGCGCCTCGCCGCCGCCGCCGAGCACGAGCTGCGCGCGACCGCCGGCGAGCTCGTTCAGCGTCAGCAGCGACATCGCGAGCTTCGCGGGATGAGTGTCGAAAGGGTTGACCGCGATCGGGCCCATCCTCAGCGTGCGCGTCGCCTGCGCCAGGGGCACGAACGCGACGAAGGGATCGCGGGCGCCGAGCAGGCTCGAGGTCCAGATGGCTTCGAGGCCGTGACGTTCGGCGAGCGTGCCGAGCTCGGCCAGGCGTTGCGGTGGCAGGCGCGGGTCGAGGATCAGGTGGATGCGCATCGCTGGGACTTCGCTTCGCGGTGAGTGGCGTCGGTGGCGGGCACGAAGCTCATACGCATTCTTGCATAGCTCCTGCAGGAGTTTCCCGCGCCGCACCGCACGAGACATGGATGGTCGCCCGGCGGGCTCGCCGTGACCGGGAAATCGGCGTCATCGCGCACGGGCGCGGATCTTGCAGAAATCCTCGTTGAGGCTGCGCAGACGATCATGCCGTTGTGGCAGTGAGTGCGAGCGCGGGCTGGGTGGCGGCGCGGCCGCGTGCCCGCCTGGCCCGGGCCGTGCAACCTCGGCGCCTCAGGCGCGGCGCTCCCGCCAGGCCACGTAGAGCCCGGCGCCGATCACCAAGGCCGCGCCGGTGAGCATCGTCGCGGACGGATGCGTGTTCCAGAATGCCCAGTCGATGCCCATGCCCCAGAGCAGCGCCGTGTACTCGATCGGTGCGACCGTCGAGGCTGGGGCATGGCGGAACGCCTCGGTGATGGATTGCTGGCCGATCGTGCCGAGCACGCCGACCGCGAGGATCCACGGCCAGTGCGCGTCCTGGATCGTCACCCAGCTGGGCAGCGAGATCGCACTGCAGACGAGCGCGACCACCAGCAGGAACGAGAACACCATCGCCGGCGAGCGCTCGGTGCGGGTCATGGTCCGCGCCATGATCGCCGTCAGCGCGTAGCAGAGCGCGGAGACGACGGCCGCGAGGCCGGCGACGAACGCGAGGCCGCTGCCGCTCGGCTGCAGGATCACCATCACGCCGGCGAGGCCGGCCAGGATCGCGAGCCAGCGCCCGAGGTCGACGCGCTCGCCGAGCAGCAGTGCGGCGAGCGCCACGATCAGCAGTGGCGCGGCCATGTAGATCGAATAGACGTCGGCCATCGTCTGGCCGCGCAGCGCGAACACGAAAGTGCCGAGCATCATCACGCCGAGCAGGCCGCGCAGCAGGTGCGGCAGTGCGCGCACCGGCTTGAGCTCGCCCAGCCGGCCGCGCCAGGCGAGCGGCGCGACCACGAACGGCAGCGAGGCGAGCGCGCGGATCGCACCGACCTGCAGCGGTGGATAGTGCGCCGAGAACAGCTTCAGCAGCGCATCCATGAACGAGAACGCGGCGACCGCGACGAACATCGCGAGCACGCCGCGGGCGGCGGTCTGGCTCATCGTGACGGGGAGGGTCTCGTGGACGACGTGCCAGCTTAGGCGATCCGGCGCGACCGCGCGCCGTGACGAGACTGCCGGAGGGAATCGGCCGGCCCAGGCCGGGCGAAGGCCGACCCACTGGGCAAGGGTGAACCGGCCGGGCGGCTGGCGGCGACGCCGTTCAGGGCATCTCGAACGAGGCGATGTCGTAGATGCCGGTGTTGGCGCGCAGCGGCTTCAGGTTCTTCTGGTACTCGTCGCTCTCGTAGAACGCCTTCAGCCGCTCCATGTCCGGGAAGCGCAACAGCACAACGCTCTTGCCCTCGAACAGCTTGCCTTCATAAAGCTTGACCGCCTTGCCGCGGATCATGTATTCGCCGCCGAACTGCTTCGACAGCGCGGCGGAGCCGGCGGAGTAGCGCTTGAAGTCTTCGGTGACCTGGGTGAGCTCGACGACGGAGAGCAGGTAGGCGGGCATGGCGGCTCCTTCGGCTGGGGTTGTCTGCGGACGCTGCGCGGATCCATGATCGTGGCGTGCACGAGCGGCCCGGAATCATGCCGATCAGGATCGTCGTCGCGGTAGCCTCACTGGTCTGCGCGGCCGCCGCGCGGGCGCAGGCGCCCGAACCCGTGGCGGCCACCGCGCAGGAGTCGCCTGCCGTTGCCGAGATCACGGTCTCGGCGCCGCAGCCGCGCTACGTCGCGCCGACGCAGCGCGACCGCATCGGCCGCATCTGGGCGCCGGTCTACCTCGACGGTCAGGGGCCGTTCCGCCTCGTGCTCGACACCGGCGCGAACCGCTCGGCGATCGTGCCGCACGTGCTCGACCAGCTCGGCTATCGCGATCGCACCGCCAGGACCATCCGCGTCCGCGGCGTCACCGGTACGGCGGTGGTGCCGGTGATCCGCGTCGGCCGCATGGAAATCGGCGACCTGGTGCTGCAGCCGGCGATCCTGCCGGTCGTCGCCGACGTGTTCGGCGGCGCCGACGGCGTGCTCGGCAACGACGGCCTGCTCGACAAGCGCATCGTCATCGACTTCCGGCGCGACTCGATCACCGTCAAGCGCTCGCGCCGCGAGCCGCCGGGCCCGGGCTTCCAGACGCTGCCGATCCGCTTCCTGCGCGACAAGCTGCTCGGCGTCGACGTGATGATCGGCGGAGTCCGCGCCAAGGCGATCATCGACACCGGTGCGCCGGACTCGCTCGGTAACGAGGCGCTGATGAAAGCACTGAAGCGCCAGCCGCCCGAGGAACCGAACGCCGAGATCATCGGCGTGACGCTGGACGTGGAAAAGGGCAACCGCGTGCGCCTGCCGACCATCCGCATCCAGGGCATCAGGATCCGCGGCGCCACCATGACCTTCGGCGACGTGCATATCTTCAAGTACTGGCGCCTGACCGGCGAGCCGGCGATCATGATCGGCATGGACGTGCTGGGTGTGCTCGACCAGATCATCATCGACTACCACACGCGGCAGCTGCACCTGCGCATCCGCGACGGTTGAGCCGCGCTACGGCGAGGCGATCGTCGCGGTGCCGGTCACCGTCTCGCCATTGCGCATGGCGCGCCAGGTCGTCGGTGCGATGGGCGCGATGGAGCGCAGCCAGCCCGGCGGCAAGATCCGTTACGACCTCAGTGGCAAGTTCTCCGGTACCGGGTTTCGCAGCGTGCGCTTCGGCTCGCAGGACGAGCTCGAGCTGCCCGGTGCGGCACCGGCCTCCTCCGGAAGCGGAGGGATCTGAATGAGCGGCATTGCAAAGACCCTCGTCGGCCTGCTGGTCCTCGCGGTGCTGGGGCTCGGCGTCGGCGCCGGGCTGCTGGATTCGAACGCGCTCGCCGCGGCCCTGATCGCGAAGGGCTGGCGCGTGATCCGCATGGATTATCTGAACGCCGGTCTGACGGGCTTCGACGGCAAGGGCGTCAACGACATGGAGCGCAACGTCATGATCCTCGCCGAGCTGCCCGCGAAGCTCGGCGTCGGGCGCTTCGACCTCGTCGGCACGTCCTCCGGCGGCCAGATCGCCTTCATGTTCGCCGGCCGCCATCCGGAGCGCGTCGGCCGCTTCGTGCTGATCAATTCGGGCGGCATGCCGCGCACCGCGCAGAGCAATCCGAACCGTCCGCGCGGCAGCTGGCTCGCGCGCTACGTCAACGCGCGCTACCGCTCGCTCGGCCAGTGGCAGAAGGACCTCGGCGGCAACATGCCTTCGCTGCGGCCGCTGCCGCCGCAGCTGGTGGAGCTGGTCTACGACATGAACCGGCGCGAGGGCGGGCGCGCGGCCGCAGCCGCGTACCTGCGCAATTTCAAGACCGGCGACACGGCCGCCTATCTCGCCGCGGTGCAGGCGCCGACCATGATCCTGCAGGGCATGGCGAACCCGACCCTGGTACACACCGAGGCCGAGGTACAGAGCTACTGGATGACCGCGGCACCTACGCTGATCCGCAAGTACCCGAAGCTCGGCCATTACCCCTATATGGAGAGTCCGGCCGAGGTCGAGGCCGACGTGATCGCCTTCCTCTCCGGCCGGTACGACGGCGAGCTGCGCCGGACGGTGCGTGCGCCGGTCGCGCTTTGAGACCGCCGTCAGGTTCCGGACGGTTTCGACCGAGTTCACCGTACCCTGGCCCGCCTGAGCAGCAGGTGGGCAGGCCGAGCACGGCGGCGCAACGGCCGGGCGCGGCTCGCGCCGCGCTCGGCACCGGGCGACGCCGCATCATCCGTTGCGGCGCAGGTTCAGCGCGGCGGCGTGGATGCCGACGGCGCTTCGGGGGCGGTTGCGCCGTCCGCGACCAGCTGCTCGACGCGATCGGCGACTTTCTCGAGCGTCGCCGCCATGGAGTCGACCGCGTTCTGGGCAGCCACTTCGGCCTTGCGGGTCGCGGCCTGCGTGCCGGCAGCCGCTTGTGCGATCCCGCTCCTGGCACTGGCGCGGGCGCGCCTTGCGGTCTGACGGGTGCCACGTGCCAGCTTGCGCAGTGCCACCTTGCCCTTGCGGCTGGCGCGCGCCGCAACCGCGCGGCCGCGTGCGAGGGTCGAGGTCTTCTTGCGGGCGGGCGCGGCCGCAGCGGACTTGGCTTTGGTCTTGGTCTTTGCGCGTGCGGTCGTTGTACGGCGCTTGGCCTTGCCGGCTGCGGCGGCGCCGCGGTTCGAGCTGCGGGTCCTGCGTGAGGTCTTCTGCTTCGACGCCATGCGTAGCTCCTCCGTGCCGCGGATGCGGCCTGCCGGACGCTAACGCCGCGTGACGCGCGGGGTCAATGGCGTTCGCAACGTGGCGCGCTCCACTCGCGCATCGCCACCGATTGCTGCATCGCGAATCCGGCCGATTCCGACACGAGATCGGGGAGGTCGCCGGACGAGCCATTCCAATGGCCTGCGTGACAGTCGCGGGCCCATCACGCCGCAGGAGTGCCCGGTCATGCAGGACATCGTCTTCATCCACGGCATGTTCCTCAATCCCCGGAGCTGGCAGCCCTGGGTACGGTTTTTCGAGGAGCGCGGCCATCGCTGCCATGCACCAGCCTGGCCGCTGCACGAGGGCGATCCGCAGGCGCTGCGCGAGAATCCTCCGCCGGGTCTCGGCAAGCTGTCGCTGGCGGCCGTCGTCGATGCGATGGAGCGCGTGGTCGCGCCGCTCGAGCGCCCCATCCTCGTCGGCCATTCGGTCGGCGGGCTCATCGTGCAGATCCTGGTCGGCCGCGGTCATGGCTCGGCCGGCGTGCCGATCTGCTCGGTGGCGCCGAACCGCATGCTCTCGCTCGACTGGAGCTTCTTCCGCAACAGCGCCTCGATCACCAACCCGCTCAAGGGCGATGCGCTGTACCCGATGGACGCCGACGGCTTCCACCGCAACTTCGCCAATACGCTGCCGCGCGCCGATTCGGATGCGGCCTGGCAGCGCTACGCCATGCACGAGAGCCGCAACGTGCTGCGCGACTGTATGGGCGACGACGGCAAGGTGGACCTCGACGCCGCGCACGCGCCGCTGCTGTTCGTCGCGGCCGACCGGGACGAGATCATCCCGCCCGAGCTCTGCCGCAAGAACGCCCGCGCCTACACCCATCCGGGCAGCCGCGCCGACTACGTCGAGTTCGAGAACCGCGGCCACTTCATCTGCGGCGAGCCGCAATGGGAGGAGGTGGCCTCGCATATCGAGAACTGGGTGCAGTCGGAAGCGGGCCAGGCCGGCGGGCTCGCGCGCGCGCCGTCGGTGGCGGCGAGCGGACCGAGGCCCGCGCCGTAAGGACAGAGGACGGCCTGGGCGCATGCGTGCGTCCGGGCCGGGCCGGCTGATTCCTGGACGACCGTCGTCGTCACAATGACGGCTGGATGCTGCGGGCCCGGAGCCGGCCGCCGTGGCGGAGCCCGGATCAGCGCGCGGTACAGAGCGGAATAGAGCCACCAGGCCGGTAGGGGGTTGCGGCCGGATCTCTTCCCGGCCTGCGCGATTCGGCGTGCGAAATAGCGCGCGCCGCTGCGCTGCGCTGCCTGTCGCGGTTCCGCCACGTTGAATTCCGGGCTCCGCGCCCCTAATCTCGGGAATCCGATGACCGGTATCGACCTCGATCTGGCCGACCATGGGTACGACGACGATGTGCGCATCGATTCGCGCCCTGGCCTGGTGTCGCTCCAGCACCACGTGCTGCGGACCGACGTCTCCGGCATGCCCCTGGAGTGGATCGACTACAAGGAAGCCGCAAGGCTCTATCACCAGAGCCAGGTCGCCTATACCTGCGGCACGCCGATCTTCCAGCTCTGCGGTGGCACCAATGCACTGACGGGCCGCCGCACCATTCTCGAGGTGAACTCCATCGTGGCCACGATGGGGCACACGGGCAACCCCGGCAACCTGCGCCACGACTACATCCCGCCGCTGAACAACCAGACCCTGTTCCGGCGCGACGCCTATCTGTGCCTCTACTGCGGCGGCCGCTTCCCGTCCCGCGAGCTGTCGCGCGACCACGTGCGGCCCTTCAGCCAGGGCGGCCGCGACACCTGGAACAACGTCGTCACGGCCTGCCGCCGCTGCAACAACCTCAAGGCTTCGCGCACGCCCGAGCAGGCCAAGATGCACCTGCTGGCCGTGCCCTTCACGCCGACCTATGCAGAATACATCTTCCTCAAGGGCCGCCGCGTGCTGTTCGACCAGATGGCCTACCTGATCGCGCATTTCCCGCGTTCGAGCCCGCTGCACGGGCGGCTGCGCAAGCTCATGTCCTAAGATAGATCCGATCCATTTTCCTTGAGGGAAAATAGATCGGATCTGTCGCCCTGCTGCTCGTTATCTCCATGGTTTATCTGATCGACGCCTCCGTCTACGTCTTCCGGGCGTACTACTCCATGCCGCCGGACATGACGGATCGGGACGGCAATCCGGTGCATGCGCTTTTCGGCTTCGCGC